>NZ_OZ038523.1:1352500-1652500 GCF_964036595.1 Tenacibaculum sp. 190524A05c
TAATACACAACAACCTAACCCATAAACTTTTAATAAATGCTTTCAAAACAAGAGAAATCTGAACTAAGAGGAAAATTATTTCGCCACTTAGATGGTATTGTAACCTGCCCTGCAGCTTATGAATTACATCACAAAGGAATTACAACACATTTATTAAAAGAAAAAACATGCGACTTAACTGATCTTTCTAAAGCTTTTAAAGCGAATGAAGGATATTTAAATGTTGCACTACGAACTTTTGCTTCTCAAGGTTGGTTAGCATATAAAGTAGATAATAATTCAAACTCTGTAACAATTTCTACTAATGAATTATCTGAAATTGCATTCTCTCACTTTCACATGTATAAAGAGGCTTCAGAATTATTAAAATTCTCTGAGAAATATAGTTCTCGTAAGTTTGAAATTGAACCTTTTAGAAAACTAGAAAGTTTATTCAACAATTATAAAAACAATTTTGGTGTTGCCATTTCTGAGGATGAAAAGACTTCTAATATTCAACATCAAATTTTATCGCATATTGAAGGAATTATCGTTGGTCCGACTTTAGTTCTATTGGGAATGAAAGGAATGTTTCATAAATACTTTATGCAAACAAAATTCAAAGCAGAAGAGTTTCATAAAGATCCAGAAAACTTTGGTCGATTGCTTGACATATTAACGTATTTAGGATGGTTTTCAAAAACAGGAGAATCGTATGAATTCACGGATAAAGGTTTATTTTTTGCAAGAAGAGCAAGTGCTTATGGTGTAACAGTATCTTACATTCCAACCTTAAGAAAACTCGATAAATTCATTTTTGGTGATCCTACAATTTTTAGATCAGAAGGAATTGGTAATGAAGAAATTCATGTAGATAGAGAAATGAATGTTTGGGGAAGTGGTGGTGCCCATGCTTCATATTTTAAGGTAATTGATGAAATTATTATAAAACTATTCAACAAACCAATCCAAGAACAACCCAAAGGAATTTTAGATGTGGGTTGTGGTAATGGAGCATTTTTAAAACACTTATTCAATGTAATTGAAAATCAAACCGAACGTGGAAAAGTCTTAGAAGATTATCCATTATTATTGATTGGAGTTGATTATAACGAAGCTGCTCTAAAAATTACAAGAAAGAATTTAGTTCAAGCAGATATTTGGGCAAAAGTAATTTGGGGTGATATTGGAAATCCAGCTGCAATGTCGAAAGATTTAAACGAAAAATACGGAATCGATTTATCAGATTTACTGAATGTAAGAACATTTTTAGATCATAACCGAATTTGGGAAGAACCGAAATTGAATGGAAAAATTGCTTCTACCGATTGTTCTGGAGCTTATGCTTATCGTGGAGTTCGTATTAACAACAACCTAGTTATTGAATCTTTGAAACAACACTTTAACAAATGGAAACCGTTTGTTAGTAAATTCGGTTTATTACTGATTGAATTACATACTTCAAAACCAGAGCTGGTAAAGGAAAATATCGGTAAAACTGCGGCCACGGCTTACGATGCAACACATGGATATTCTGATCAATATATTATTGAAATTGACGAATACATGAAGGCAATGGAAGAAATCGGTTTGACTTCGGATGATTCATCCTTTAGAAAATTTCCAAATTCAGATTTAGCAACCGTTTCTATTAATTTGTTCTTTAATAGAAGTTAGTCTACTGTTTTAAATATTTATTAAACTATATTTTTATCATCCTATGGGGTAACTGCATATTTTTAAATAAACATCATCTATTTATTAAAACTTTTTTTGTGCTAGTCCCATTATTCGTCTTAATATTAAAGAAATATAAACCGTTTGATAAATCAGAAATATTAATGTTGATATCATTACTATTGGCGATATTTGTTTGAACTAAACTTCCTGTAATAGAATAAACTTTCACATATTTAATGAAATCATTAGGATTAGTTATAATAACATTATGTTTTGCTGGATTTGGGTATATTTTAAATTTAGACAAAGTAACATTCTCATTAATAGACAATGTATTACTCAAGTTAATTTTTGAAATTAAAATGTCTGAATCATTATTACCACTATTATTTACTATAGTTGTATCAAAAACGTTGATTGGACTACATTCAAAAAAAGCAGATAAATATATGTTATTGTCTTCTAAGATAATCTTAAATGGATTATCAATTGAAGGTCCATTTTCATAGACACGATCACCGTAAAATTTCTCAATAAATTCGGAGTTAAAATTTTCCTTATTTACCTTCATTAGGAATAAATTCTCATCCCAAATCTTCTCATTATATTGACTTATTACGTAAGTAGATTCAAATTGACCATTATCGAACTCCATACTACCATGAATACTAGATAATATAATTAAACTATCTTCTACTTCAACAATACCGGCCTTATTTGTCGTAATTCTTTCATAAGTACCCCCAACCTGCCATACACTATTTGATGTGCAGTTTGCAAAATGACGATACTTAATAAACTTACCTTCATTCACAGTAAACTCCATTAAATTTGCTCCTGCTCCAACTCCACTGCTATAAGAAGAACATGGAGACGCTGGAATTTGATATTCATCATGAATAACACCTAATAAATTATATCCCCATAAGTATAACTTATTTGATAATTTTGAATAATAAATATTCGAAGGATAAATTAGTTGAGAATTATTTTCTTCTTTACTTATGACTTTTTCCCATTGTAGCTCTAAATCCGAATTATACTTGGTAATATGAGTATATCTTGTTGTACAAGTATGAAATTCTGATCCTCCTGTAAAATATATATTAGAATTTTCATCAATTGTAGCACTTGCTACATAATCATGATACTCTGATCCAAAACTAACTACTTTTGATAAGTTTCCTTCAATATCGAATTTAGCGAGATAATAATCCATACCATAGCGATAAATTCTGGAATAACAATCCCAATATTGCTTACTCGTTAAAGTAATTTTATCATTTATATTCGCAGTTTTCAAAAAATTCCCTAACAGATATACATTGCCATTACTATACATTAAACTCATATCTGTTACACTAATCTGATCTGCAATTTTTTGAGACCATAGAACATTTCCTTCAGAACTAATTTTTAATAAAGACACTCCATAATTAATTGTAATATCGCCTATTTCTGTTGTACTCTCATTGAAATTTAAAATCACATATATGTTATCGTTCTCATCAACTTCACTCTCAATGAATTCATAATCAGAATACTCTCCTTTTGGTAGACTCTCAAAAAGATCAAACTGCCAAACTAAATTCCCCTCCGAATCATATTTATGTAGTCCTTTAATTCTATTATTCGTTGTTGTTGTCAATAGAACACCATTCGAAGTTTTATCTAAATCTATAGGCATATCACTTGTGTGACCGCCAATACTTTCTCCCCAAATTATTGATTGTGCACATAAATTAAAACACAGCAATAAGACAATAAATAAAATAATTGATTTTTTCATAACACAGAAATTAAAGTTATTTGATTCTAATTCTTACATAACAAAATTAATATTTTTTTGGGTAATCTAAGTGGCATTAAAATCAACATTTATACTATTATTATTTTATTAATTTTAATATTTCCTCACAAATAATATCAGCATTCTCTTTCAGTGTAAAAATGGTTTGGTGGTTTCCATTAATCAAGATTTGTTTTCCATCTGATGACCATTCGGTGTATTCTTTATGAGCCGCAATTATCTTTTTAAGATGATTATTTAACTCTATTTTTTGCTCTCCAATAGCAGTAATAACACGAATTGGCATATTTCCAAAATCCACTGGTTGCTGTACTCTTTTTAAAGTGGAATGATAATTATTAATTTCATTTCTGTAGCCTCTCAAACTTTTACCATTCAACAAAAAATCTTTAGTTCTTTCATTTAATTCATCTGGTAAACCTTTAGCAGAAAAAACAGGATCTGTAAAACTTTGTAATAACCCTAACACACCAACATCTGCAAAAAATATGGCTACATTAATTCCCCAGACAGCAGATTTAAAACGAAAAGAATCCTTTGGTGCTGCATTAAATCGTTCAACTTGTTCTGGATGTGTGGCATCCATAAAAACTAATCCCTTTACTTCATCTGGATATAACTCAGTGAACACTCTCATATATGGTCCTCCTAAAGAATGCCCAGCAATAATGTATGGTGGAGATTCGCCAGACTGTTCTAATAACTCATGTAATTCTTTGGCAATAGTTTCAGGATTTCGTGGTGTTGTATTCAAATCACTATAACCTACTCCTGCTCTATCATAACGAAAAACTCTTAAACTGTCTTTCAATCCTTCATTTAACCAATGAAAGTATTCTGTTGATACTCCTCCTCCACCTTCAATAATTACTGTTGGCTTCTTACTTTTCTTTCCTGTAGTGTGAACATGGAAGTTTACTCCGTTCACCTCGATCAATTCTCCTAAAGGTTTATTAGGGTTTGGGCCAAACATTCGAAAAAGTAATCCAGAGAAAATTATGATTGCAAATAGAATCCCTAAATACTTAAAAAGTTTCTTGATAATCGTTTTAATTATTTTCATATAAATTGTTTTGAGCAAACATATTCCACGATATCTCATTGAACTATTTTAGTTGATAAACTGACTGATATTTTCAATAAACACAATACTTATAGAAGGAAAATCAATTCATTAATAAAATTTAGGTATTGGGTTAAAAAAACTCCGTGTTCATCAAGATAATTTGTAAGATCTACTTCAATTAGTACTTTTATATCATTAAAATCTATTCATGATAAAAACTCAAGGAATTCAACTCTCAACAAATACTATTAAATCTATAATTATAGCTGGTTTTCTTTCTGTAGTTATATTTTTAATAGTTGGATTTTCTGGAGGTTTTATTATCAATCCAGAATCAGTTATACCTGAAGTTTATATAGCAATCAATAGTGTTTGTTTTGTGTTATGCTGGTTAACTCTTCATGTTTTAGTATCTAAATTTTCCATTTATAAAATTTTAGGAGTTTTAGGTTTACTTTGCTTAAGCGCAATTGCAGAATATTATTTTCAAATACCGAATAACCCAATAAGTATTCCAGCATTAATTCTGTTTTGGATGGGAATTAGCTATTTCATAATTCCGCAATTTTTTAAAAAGTATCAAATTCTTATACTATTATCTTACGGAGGAGTTATCACTTACTTCTTTATTTTCAGAGGAAAACCAAATTATGCTGAAGATTATAGTTTTGTGGTTACTGGTTATTTTATTCTTTCTATTTCTATGATGATTTTACTCTGGGGTTATTATCAATGGAAATGGTATATGAATTTAAAAGTAAATCAAACTAAAAACGAATTGATATTACTGAAGAGCCAAATCAATC
Source organism: Tenacibaculum sp. 190524A05c (assembly GCF_964036595.1). Taxonomy (NCBI): domain Bacteria; kingdom Pseudomonadati; phylum Bacteroidota; class Flavobacteriia; order Flavobacteriales; family Flavobacteriaceae; genus Tenacibaculum; species Tenacibaculum platacis. The sequence goes on from NZ_OZ038523.1 coordinate 1,357,842, forward strand.
CGCACTTCTTTTTCAACACCTTAAATAATCTTTATGGTTTGGTTATTGAAAAATCCGACCATGCTCCAGAAATGATTTTGAAGTTATCAGATATTATGAGATATACGATTTATGAAGGGAAATCTGATTTTGTTGACTTAGAAGAAGAAATCAAATATATTGAAGACTACATTGAATTATCTAAAATTAGATATAATAAAAAAGTAGACATTTCATTCAAAAAGGAAATTGAAATCCCTCAAAAAATAGCGCCAATATTACTGGTAATTCCTCTAGAAAATGCTTTTAAACATGGAATTGATAGTTTAACAGAAAATGCTTTTTTAGAAATTGAAATTAAAACAGGAAAATCTCATATATTTTTTAGTGTGAAGAATAATTATGCATCAACAAATGCTAATCATAAAGGAATTGGTTTAGATAATTTCAAACAACGATTAGCTATTATGTATCCGAATAAACACAAATTAAACATCAATATAACCGACAACGAGTACGAGTTAAGTTTATATATTGAAACCCTATGAATTATGTAATTATTGATGATGAGCCAATTGCGCATCGCATATTAGAGAATTATTGTAATGAACTTCCTTTACTACACAAAGTTGGGAATGCATATAATGCTCTTGAAGCTTCAGAAATTATTATCAAGCAAAAAGTCGATTTAATATTTCTGGATATTCAAATGCCAAAAATTACAGGTTTCGAATTTCTGAAATCATTGGCTCAACCTCCAAAAGTTATTGTAACTACTGCTTATAAAGATTTTGCTTTAGAAGGATATGAACTTAACGTAGTTGATTATTTACTTAAACCTTTCTCTTTATCTCGATTTTTAAAAGCTGTTAATAAAGTAAACGAAAACAACAAGATGAACTCGACTATTTCAGAAACCGTAAGTGAAGTTAAAAATGGAAGTATATTTTTGAAAGGAGATAAAGTTCATCATCAAATTCAAATTAAGGATATTTTATTTGTTGAAGCTTATGGTAATTATGTAAAAGTATATTCTAAGGAGAAAATGATTGTTATTCATGAAAAAATCTCAACTTTAGAAACTATTCTATCTAAGCATAATGTACTAAGAGTTCATAAATCATTTCTAGTTACAATTGAACATATAACAAGTATTCAAGGAAATCGAATTCATATTCAAGATTATAAAATTCCGATTGGCCAAACCTATAAAAACAGTATTAACCAATTAATAAATAATATAAATTCTTAGAAACAAAAAATGCCCGAATTGATTCGGGCATTTTTATGAAATATGATAAACTTTTATTTTATTTCATTTTCTTTTAAGGAAAGTAAATTAGCGAATAATTTATATGCTCCAGGAACACCCGCAGGTAATTCTCTAAAGAAACTTAATCCTGTATAGATATAATTTCCTTTACCATATTTTGCTACTAACAAACTTCCTTTTTTAGCCGATTCACCTTTATCATTCATTGCTAAAATAGGTTCGTATTCTGAACTCCAGTTGTTCGGGAAATACAATCCTCTTTCTTGAACCCAACCTTCAAAATCGTTAGCTTCAATCTTATTCGGATAGTTTAAAACTCCATGATCCTTTGCTAACATGGTTACTTTAGCATGTTCATCAGTAACTCTATCTCTAGATAATTTTAAGGTATAAGGAGCTTTTACATCAACTCTCCTATTCGTATTGTACTGAACAATTACATTACCACCATTTTTCACATATTCTAGCAAGTGTTTTTGCTTAAACTGTAAAACTTTCTTTGTATTGTATGCTCTAATCCCAACAACTACTGCATCAAAACCTCCTAAAGAGTTTTCATTAATACTTTCCGGCGAAACTTCCGTTACTGTATAACCAATTTGACGTAAACTTTCTGGAACAGCATCTCCTGAACCTTGAATATAACCAATAGATTTCCCTTCTTTTCTGATATCCAAACGAACAATTTTCGCCTTAGATGGCATTAAAACAGATTGTTTTGGAATATGATTGTAGTTAATCTCTATTAATTCTTTATCAAAAGTAGCGTTGTCAATTGTAGCTACAGCTTTAATATATCCTTCTGATTGTCCTTTTGGAGGAGAAACTGTGAAATCTACAACTCTTTTATCTCCTTTTTGCTCAATTGTAAACGAAGCTTGGTTTGGAGTAACTGTCCATCCTTCTGGTACTTCTAAAGCAACATTCCCTTGAATATTTGCTTCTCCTGATCTTACTTCAACCGCAATTTTCTTAGTATTATCGTCTGAGAAGATGATTACTTTATCCTTTAATTTTGTTGTTACTTTCGGTAACACTTCAAAAGGCTCGTAAATTTCTCCTTTATCACGTTGAGAATATCTTCTCACCACATTTTTCGTGAATGAAATAGGTGTGTCTTCAATCATTAAATTGAATTTCACTTGAACAGGTCTTGGCGTTTCTGGCTTACCAATTAATTCTTGGTTTTTCACAGTATACATTCCTAATCCCCACTTATCTTTTAACCAATATGGATCAGAATATCCAATTCCTGCTAAAGAAAGATCTTCTGTGAAGTTTTGTCTTTTATTCGCAAGTAAATCAATGTCTTTCGCAACAGTCTTATTAGCTGGCAACCATTCTATAGAAGTTAAATCCATTGAAACACTACTTCTATTTAACACTTCAAAATCTACTTTTACTGAAGCATTTGGAGTTGAACTAGAAGTTTTTGCTGAAGCTTCTAAATATAAACCAGAACACGCTTCAATAATTTCTTTGATCTCTGCAGACTTAATGGCTTTCCAATGTTTGTCTTTTAACTTATCTATTAAAGCATAAGCCTTTAATAAACTTGGTAAATGTTTTGAAGGATTTACAAAGTCAAAGTTTTTCTCAACATCATATAAAATATCTCCAATTTCTCCTCCACCTTTTACTCTATTCCATGTGGTATTAATTCCTGAGAACAAGTCTTTTTTATCTTTAGGAAATTCCCCTTTTAAAAACTCAACCCATTCGGTTTGACTTCCTCTAGTTGTTAATCTACCAAAACCTTGACATAAATGTTGGCTACTTGCAATTGAAGCAAGTTCATTATTTGAAACTCCTTTTAGTGGATAATAAACCCCGATATCAAAGTTTAACATTTTGCTTTTATCAGCTTTTTCGAAGTTTTCTCTACTTCCATAAAACCACCAAGAAGTATTAAAAAATAAACGGTTTGGTTGCCAAGTTTCAGTATACTTTAATTGTTCTGGATATTTTGTTTTATCTGCTGCTAAATCAAAAGCATCAACACTCAACATCGCCGAAGCTGTATGGTGTCCATGAGTAGTTCCTGGTGTTCTATGATTAAAACGATTGATAATCACATCTGGCTTAAATTTTCTTATTGCCCAAACTACATCTGATAACACTTTATCCTTATCCCAAATATTAAACGTTTCTTCTGGGTGTTTAGAATATCCAAAATCGTTTGCTCTAGAAAATCGTTGTTCTCCACCATCTACTCCTCTGGCCGCTAATAATTCCTGTGTACGAATAACACCTAATAATTCTCGAATTTCTGGACCAATTAAATTTTGACCTCCATCACCTCTAGTTAAAGATAAATACGCTGTTCTTGCTTTAACGTTATTTGCTAAATATGCAATTAAACGTGTGTTTTCATCATCTGGATGCGCAGCCACATATAATGCAGAACCTAAAAAATTAAGTTTCTGTACTTTTTCGTAAATCTGATTTGTAGTTAACTTTTGGGGCTTTTGTGCAATCGCTGAAGAAAAAATCAGCAAAAATGAAATAAAAATAAGTGCCTTTTTGTTCATTTTTAATAGTTAATGTTGACTAACAAATGTACTCTTTTTAATAATGAACTAATCGAGTTTAACAAAATGCTAACACTTTATTCTATAAAATAATCGTCTTTAAATCCTATTAAATATAATTTCTCCTGAGCACGAGTAACCGCAGTATATAACCAACGTAAATATTCTACGCTACTACCATCAGGTAAATAAGGTTGTTCAATAAATACTGTTTTCCATTGACCTCCTTGAGATTTATGGCAAGTCATAGCATAAGAAAACTTTACCTGTAAAGCGTTGAAGAATTTGTTCTTTTTAACACCCATGAATTGTTTGTATTTCGATTTTTCATGGGCAAAATCCTCCTTTACAGCTTCATATAACTTATTAGATTCTTCATAGGTTAAAGATGGACTTTCGCTTGTTAAAGTATCTAACAATAAAACTGTTTCGAATGGTTTCATATCAGGATAATCAATCATTCTAATTTCAACTTCTGCAAAATTAAAACCGTACAACTCTTTAATCTGAATGATTCGCATTACTTCACAAGTATCACCATTTGCAATAAAACCAGCCGATGAAGAATCTTTTAACCAGAAGTAATTATTTTTAACTACCATTACATAATCACCAACTGAAATTTCATTTTCCTGTCCACGAATTTTAGTTCGTATTTGCTGATTATATTGGTTTGCTCTTTTATTCGAACGAACAATAATGGCAGTATCTTCTACACCGATTTCACCATCATAAGCTTGTGTAATTGCATCTTGAATATCATATCCATCTTGCAATCTAATAATATCAGGATAGTTCACATCAAACTTAAACTCAACTCCTTCGTTTTGTATGAGCAATCGTAAATCTGTTGCATTTGCAAGAATCCCCGAATCTTGTTGCTGACGAACGACTTCATCTAATTCAATCTCAGAAATATCTTTATTATAATTAAGTGATAATTTATCTCCGTCAAGGGCCGGACTCATATCTAACTTTACTGGAGGCAACTGAGCAGTATCTCCGATAAATAGAAGTTTGCAATTCTTTCCTGAATAAACGTATGAAATCAAATCATCTAAAACAGAACCGTTTTCAAATAGCTTAGCATTTTGAACTTGATCCGAAATCATAGAGGCTTCATCTACAATAAAAATTGTATTGTTATGCTTGTTAGGTTGCATCACAAAACTAACCCCTCCATTACTCTGTTTTTTAGGAAAATATATCTTCTTGTGAATGGTAAATGCCTGACGTTTAGAGTATCCTGAAATTACTTTTGCAGCTCTACCAGTTGGAGCTAATAAAACTGCCTTTTTTCCAACCTTCCATAAACTATGAACTATCGTACTAATCACCGTAGTTTTTCCTGTACCTGCATATCCCTTCAACAAGAATAAAGACTGGTTATTCTTATCAAAAACAAAGTTTGACAAGTCATTAATTAGTTCTAATTGTTTTTCTGTTGGATCGTAGGAAAATTTCTGAAGTAACTCTTTGTAAAAATCGGCAGGATTCTTGATCATATTTCAAATAAAAAATCAAAGATAAGTGTATTTCTAAATATTTGTTTTCATGATTGAAAAAAAATTGTAGATTTGCGTACATATCATAAAAAAAATCTAGATACAATGAATTTATTAGTAACGATTGTAGTAGCTATAGTAGTCGCAGTCCTTTTAGCTTTTGTAATAGTAAAGTTTGTACCATTAAAATTAAGAGGTTTAATTTCTGTATTATTATTGTTAGCTGCAGGTTATTTGGTTTATTTGATCTATAACGGAATAATGGAACCAATTAAGTTTAATAAAGAAAAGAAGGTTCGTTACGCTAAAGTTATTGATCAGTTAAAAATAATTAGAGATGCGCAAATCAAATATAAAGATGCAAAAGGCGCATATGCAAAAGATAAAAATAGCTTAATTAACTTCATTGAAACTGATTCTTTAGTAATTACCGAAACTGTAAACGTTGAAAAAGAACTTGTATTAGGTGGAGGAATTACAAAAAAGATTTCTGTAAAGAAAATTGATACTACAGGTTTTGAGCCAGCTTTAAAATATTTCAAAGACAGAGACTATAAAGGAATGTTTAGTGTTCCTGGTACTGATAAGGAATTTGAAATGGCTGTAGGTGAGATCGAGAAAATTACAGGTCTTTTTGTACCAGTTTTTGAAGCAAAAACTGAGAAGAAAGAAATCTTAAAAGGATTACCAAATCACTTAGTAAAGCAAGAATTAGAAGCTATCGAAGCTGATCAAATTAAAGGACCTTTTGTAGCTGTAGGATCTTTAGAAGAAGTATCAACTGGTGGTAACTGGCCTCCATATTACGATAAAGGAGATGCAAAAACTGATTCAGAAGAATAAAGAAGAAATTTCATCTAAACATAAAAGTTTATCCATCCAATTTAGTTTGGATGGATTTTCTTTTTGTGTAAAAGATATTCCGAGTAGTCAAATACTATTATTGACTACATATACCTTTGATAGTAGTATGGATACTCCACACGAGCTATCAGAGAAAATCCAAAGTATATTTGAAGCTGAAAAAGAATTACAAATCGAGTTTGATCAAATAATTGCTATACATCAAAATCAATTAGCGACTCAAATTCCAGATGCTTACTTTGATGAAAATCATCTGAAAACGTATTTGGATTTTAATATTAAAACCTTTTCATCTGATTATATCACCTTTGATAATTTACCTTCACTTGAAGCTAAAAATGTATACATTCCATATGTAAATGTGAACAATTTCTTATTTCAAAACTTTGGTGAATTTGAGTTCAAACATCATTCAACAGTTCTTTTAGAGCAATTCATTACAAATCATGATGCTTCTATTGAAGATACCATGTATGTGAATGTTTCTCATAAATACTTGGATATTGTTGTATTTAAAAATGACCAATTAAGGTTATATAACTCTTTTCAATACAACTCTAAGGAAGACTTTTTATATTATATTTTATTTGTTTCAGAACAATTAGAGTTAGATCCTTCTGAGTTTCAACTTTTATTTTCAGGGAACATCACAAAAGATTTCACTAATTTTACTCTAACCAAAGAGTACATCAGAAATGTTGATTTCTTAAGACCGAGTTATAATTTCTTGGATGAATCAGAACATTTTAAACCACATTCTAACTATATTCTATTATCGTAAATGCGAATAATTTCAGGAAAATATAAAAGTAAAAGGATTAGTGCACCTAAAAACTTGCCTGTTCGTCCTACCACAGATATGGCGAAGGAATCTTTATTTAATATTTTAAATAATCTATACTATTTTGACTCTATAAGTGTATTGGATTTATTTGCTGGTACTGGAAACATAAGCTATGAATTTGCATCACGAGGTACAGAAACAATCTACGCAGTAGATGGACATTACGGTTGTGTAAAGTTCATTAATCAAATTTCTAAAGAGTTAGATTTAGATATCACAACTTTTAAAAGCGATGTTTTTAAATTCTTGGAGAAAACTACAATTAAAACGGATGTGATTTTTGCAGATCCTCCTTATGATTTCGAAGCTGCTCAATTTTTAAAGATTGCCGATTTAGTATTTGAAAAAGAATTATTGAATGAAGAGGGAGTATTAATTATTGAGCATTCTAAGCATACCGATCTTACTTCTCACCCAAAATTAAGTTACCAAAAACGTTATGGAGGTAGTGTTTTTAGCTTTTTTGAGCTAGAATAACCCTTATAAAACCTAAGCAAATATAATTTTAACATACTTTTTATTACTATAACTATAGTTGTAGTAATAACTTTTATATATTTGTTGCATGAACAAACTGACCAAACCGGAAGAGCAAATCATGCATTATATCTGGAAACTTAAAAAAGCTTTCCTAAAAGATATTGTAGAACAATTCCCTGATCCGAAACCTGCTTACACCACAATTTCCACTGTTGTGCGTGTACTAGTTAAGAAAAAGTTTATTGATTACAAGACTTTTGGCAAAACCAGAGAATATTATCCTTTAGTAAGTAAAAAGAAATATTTCTCTGAATATATGAATGATATCATTTTTAGTTTCTTCAATGGATCTTCTGGAAAATTTGCTTCGTATTTTACCAAAAATGAAGATTTAAATCTTTCTGAATTAGAAGAAATTAAAGGGTTAATAGAAGAAAAAATAGAACATTTAAAAGGTAAAGATGAATAGTATTATTCTTTTTCTAATCAAATCCAGTATTGTATTCACCTTGTTTTATTTAGTATTTCAATTAATACTAAGTAAACACACTTTTCATCAATTGAATAGAATCATCTTAATTGCGATCATACCTTTTTCATTATACGTCGCTAATACTTCTACTGTAATTCCAATTACAACAAATACAATAGAAATACCTGCCTTTACAGAAATGGGCACTAATTTTACAACTGAAATTTCGAATGGGAGTACAAATGTGATTCATGTTAAAAAGAGCTATAATTATCTCAATCTTCTATTCTATGTTTACATTTTAGGTGTACTATTCTCTTTATTCTCTTTTGTGAAATCTTTGTTGGATATATATACTTTGAAACGTAATTCAGAAGTTAAAAAACTAGAGAATTACGCTCTCATATATTCAGATGTTCAAGAAGTTTTTTCATGTTTTAATTGGATATTCATTCCTAAAAACAACACTAAACAAGTTGATAATATTATTCTTGAACACGAGAAAAAACACATTGCTCATAAGCACACAATTGACTTGTTTTTTATTGAAATATACAAAGTCTTTTATTGGTTTAATCCTTTTGTTTATTACTATGGAAAATCTCTTAAATCAATTCATGAATATCAGGTAGACTCAGACGTGTTACGTAATCAACAACTTGATATTACTAAGTATTTAGGATTACTTAAAACAGAAATAGAAAACACATCTCGTTCAAATTTATACAGTCATTTTAGACATCCTTTAATTAAAAAAAGAATTACAATGATTACTAAACCAAAATCAAATACCATTCAAAAACTGAAGTATTTACTTTTATTACCTCTAGCTTTTCTATGTATGGTTTCTTTCACCAAACAGAATAGTATTATTCCAGATTTAGTTTTACCCAAAACCACTAAGGATAAAGACACCAAACCGTCAATATCTCCGATAAAAAATATCACTAAAGCAGATATTACAGCAAAGTTCGGTCCGGCAAAACATCCGATTTTAAAATCCATGCGTCATCATAATGGAATCGATTTTCGTGCTGCAAACGGAACTCCAATAGTAGCAACTGCAGATGGAGTTATTTCAAATGCATCTTATGAAAACAAATGGGGAAATCTTATAATCATTCAGCATGAAAATGGTTATGAAACATTATATGCTCATTTGAGCAAGTTCAATTGCAAACCAAATCAAACCGTGAAAAAAGGAGAAGTTATCGGATATACTGGTAGTACAGGAATGGTAACAGGTCCTCACCTACATTATTCAATTAAACATAATAAGGAATATGTCAATCCAATTGACTTTATAGAATAACATCATCCTAACCGTAACTCAACCAAACTAATTATTAAACTAAAAACTATTACTACATCTAATTCTATGAAAAACTCATTTAGAATATTGATTGCTATGTTATTATTATGCATACCATGCAATAATCTTTTCAGTCAAGATTTAAGTACAACTCTTTATCAATTACCAAGTCTTATTCAAAATATCAAAGAAGACTCAATAAAAAGACAAAACCTAAAAGATAGCTTGAGTATTGTAAATTTATCTCAAAATTGGGATACCATTCACTTCAATGCTTATGCTAAAACTAAAATAAAATATCCGTTTAAAATAAGTTTTTTAGATAGCACTTATGCATCTCCAATTCCAAGAAAACATGTTATTACCTCAAGATACGGATGGCGTCGAGGGAGACCACATCGTGCTATAGATATTGATTTGATTACTGGTGATGATGTGTATAGTATTTTAGACGGAAAAGTTCGTTATGTTGGTTACCACTCAGGACATGGAAAAACTATAGTAGTAAGGCATTATAATGGATTAGAAACGGTGTACGCACATTTATCCAAATATGATGTAAAAGTAAATACGATTGTAAAAAAAGGACAACTTATTGGTAAAGGCGGAAACACAGGTAGATCGCGAGGAAGTCATTTACATTTAGAAGTTCGATTTAATGGAATTGATATCCACCCGGAACATGTGTTTAACTTTAAAGACAATACTAAAATTCGTTCCAAAGATGTATGGATTACTGAAGATTGGGCAACACCTTATTATCATATTTCAACACGAGAAAGTTTTCTTGTAGTATTAGATTCGCATGAAAAAGCTATGGCGTATAAGAAAAGAAAACGTCAGATTTACATAGTAAAAAGTGGAGATACATTATCCGGAATTGCTTACAAGAATAGAGTTTCTATTCGTAGAATTTGCAAAACGAATAAAATTAGAAGAACTAGCACTTTGAAAATAGGACAAAGACTAATTCTATAAAAATCGATACAAAACTTAGCTTATTTAACTAAAACAAAAAACTCTAATTGTAGTGGTTTTAATTTATCCTTTAAAGCCACTACAAAATCTTTTCCGTACTCTAAGTAATACTCTGAAAAGTTTCGTTTACGTTCTTCTAAACTTAAATTAGGTAATATTTCACTTTGTAGTTGAGTAATTCGATCAACTAAATCAGCCTGCCTTCTTTTCTCTGCACGTAACAATCGTTTTTCTAGATTTTCTAATCCTTTCAATTGCTTTTTCTCTTGGGCACTTACAGCTCCAACATATGAAACATCTGTTTTATTTGCGATTTCTCTTAATTGATTAAACTGCTGTTCAAGAAAAGATTTTTGTTCAGCAAAATTAAAACTCACTTCAGCATTCTCCTTAACTTTTTTCGATACTAAATCATGCTGCTTTAAAAATAATTCTTCTAAAGAAATTGAAAGTCTTTCTAATTTACCATGTTGTTTAACACTAACTACCTGAACAGAGTTACGTAGTAATAAAATAGGAAAAGGAACATTAACAGTTTCAAAATAATCTTTTAACTGCATCCAATACGCCATCTCTCCTCCTCCACCTATATAACATAAATTTGGCAGGATTACTTCCTGATATAGCGGACGCATAATCACATTAGGAGAAAAACGTTTCGGATGAGCATTTAATTCTTCTAAAATTTCTGCCTCTGTAAATTGAATATTCGTGTTATTTACCTTAAAAACATCTTTTTCAAAAACAATACGTTCTCTTAAACCATCTGTTAGATAAAATAAGTTAATCTCTCTAGGGTTCACTTGAATTTTATACGATTCGCTTAATAGTGCATTCGTTTTTGTTACTGCTTTGTGCGAGGTTTGATGAATAAGTTCGTCTTTAACAACTGGAATAAATTGTTCTTTCAATCCTTTATCATCAGCATCAACAATGATTAACCCATATTCTGCAAAAAGTTCATTTGCGATATAACGAGTTGCATCAGCTAAATTATCGTACTTCAAATAGCCATTAGAAAATAATTCCTTTAGAAACTCTGCGTTTTTAGATGTTCCTAAATGTTTTTGAAATTCGTTGAAAACATTATCCAAACCATCTGTAGAAAATCTTCCAACTGCTCCTTGCTCATTAGAATTCCACTGAACTTTAGTTCCTTTAAAATTAAAATAATTGATTTCATCAAAGTCATGATCTTCAGTCGCCATCCAATACACAGGAACAAAATTATAGTCTGTGTATGTATCACTTAATTCCTCAGCTAAATTAATCGCTGATATAATTTTATAAAGGAAATATAATGGTCCTGTAAATAAATTTAATTGATGACCAGTAGTCACCGTAAATGTATTTTTACTTTCAAGTAATACAATGTTCTTTAGTGTTTCTTCCGAAGGAGTAACCTTTTGATATTGCTCCTTTAAAGAAGTAACTAATTGTAATCTTTTTGCTTCAGAATATGACTGTTGTTTTTGATTTATCTGATTTTCAAAGTTTTCTATACTTGGGAAATTACCATAAAAAGGAGATAACTTATCAGACTTTTCAAGATAATCACACATCATTGTAGAGAAAAAACCAGTTTTTTGGAAAGGAATATAGGTACTACAATCACATTCGGTTAAAGACATTCGCAAAAATATTTTAAGTAAAGTAACAAATTTAAGTCATTGCTTACAACTTGTATTGCATCTTAACAAAATTTTATTAATCTATTTCTCTATTTTTACAAAGTAATCAACTTAAACATGCAATTTAAACATCCAGAGTTTTTATACTTTCTAGCACTTTTAATAATTCCTATTCTGGTGCATCTTTTTCAACTAAGGAAATTTAAAAAAGTACCCTTTACGAATGTTGCTTTTTTACAAAACTTGGTGATTAAAAACCGTAAAAGTTCTCAAATTAAAAAATGGCTATTACTAGCATGTAGATTACTTTTAATTAATGCCATTGTTCTTGCTTTTGCTCAGCCTTTTTTGAGTAACCGATCAAAAGAAGTAAAAGATCATACTTTTATTTATTTAGATAATTCAATGAGTTCAAATGCCAATGGTAATTCTGGAAATATTTTAAAGAATGCTTCCCTAGAACTTATAGAAAATAATCGCGAAAGTGGCACTTATAGTTTATTAACTAACTCTAATTTTTATCGAAATATTTCTTCTGATGAATTAAGAAACAAACTCAAAAAAATCACCAATTCTCCGGCACAAATTTCACAGGAAGAAATCTTATTGAAAATATCTAGCTTAAAAAACACAACCGAGAATATTATAATTTCAGATTTTCAAAATTTAGATCCTGAGGTTTTCGAGAATAAAAACCTTCCTCTTTCTCTAGTTCAAATTACACCAGAACAGAAAAGTAATATCTCAATTGATAGTGTTTATGTAAGTCAAAATACTTCAACTTCTTTACAAGTAAATGCGATATTAAAAAATCAAGGATCTGCTAGAGAAAATATTCCTGTAGCTTTATATAATGATGATCAGTTGTTAAGTAAACAAACTTTTTCTATTCCTGAAAATGAAAAAAAATCTATTTCATTTTCAATTGAAAAAACAAATCCTTTTAAAGGATATTTGGAAGTGAATTATAAAGATGCATTTGCTTTTGATAATTCTTTTTATTTCAGTTTAAATTCTAATGATAAAATTAATGTTTTAGCAATTGGTGATTCTAATGATTTTTTATCTCGAATTTATACAAAAGATGAATTCAACTTTACCAATTATACGTTGCAAAAAACTAACTATAATAGTATTGAACAACAACAATTAATCATCTTAAATGAATTAGAAAAGATTCCTCAAAGTCTCGTAACTAGTATTGAAAGCTTTATTAAAAATGGTGGACACTTAGTTGTTATTCCAAATACAGAAATTGACCTTAATTCTTATAATGTGTTTTTTAAGAATTTAGCTATTGGAAGTGTTACAAGTCGTAAAAAAGATTCTTTAAAAATTACTTCTATTAATTTCAAACATCCTTTCTTTAAGAATGTATTTGATAAACAGGTTCGAAATTTTCAATACCCTTTTGTTACAACTTCTTTTACATCGAACTTTAGTAATTCAAGTACATTAATTTCATTAGAAAATAATCAGAATTTCATCTCACAGATCACTAAAAACGATTCTCAAATCTATTGGTTTTCGTCACCTTTGGACAAAGCACAAAGTAACTTTACAAATTCTCCGTTAATCGTTCCTGTATTTTATAATATCGGACAAGGAAGTTTGCAGTTATCTGAACTCTATTATAGATTATCACAAGAAAATACAATTGAAGTAAATGCTCAATTAAATAAGGATGATATACTTTCTATCTCTAACATAAAGAGTTCTTTTATTCCTTTGCAGCAAACATTTCAAAACAAAGTTAAAATCACAACGAAAGACCAACCTGAAAACACTGGTTTTTATTCAGTATCAGATAAAGAAACCTCATTACAAACCATTGCATTTAACCATAGCATTTCAGAAAGTTCACTGCAATTTCCTGATTTGTTAAACCGTTTTAAAGACAGTGAAAATGTGAAGGTTTCGAAATCGGTGAAAGATACTTTAAAAAAAATCGCTCAAAAAAGTAAAGTTCATTGGCTTTGGAAGTGGTTTTTAGGTTTAGCCATTGTATCTTTGCTGCTAGAAATTTTGATTCTAAAATACTTTAAAGTATGACTACGCTACTAAAATCAGCGACTATAATCGACTCTTCAAGTCCGTTTCACAAACAAACAAAAGACATATTAATTATCGACGGTGTTATTTCCGAAATCAACGACACTATTTCTGAGAAAGATGAATACACTATTGTTTCATTAGAAAATTTACATGTATCAACCGGATGGTTTGATACGAGTGTGAGCTTAGGTGAACCTGGTTATGAAGAAAGGGAAAACATTGCAAACGGTTTAGACGTAGCAGCGAAAAGTGGTTTTACTCAAATAGCAATTAATGCAAATACACATCCTGTAGTAGACAATAAATCTGCTGTAGAATTCTTAATCAATAAAGCAATTCATAAACCTGTTAGTGTTTTTCCTATTGGTGCATTAACTCAGAAAAGTCAAGGTGTTGAAATGGCTGAGTTATATGACATGCAGCAATCTGGAGCAATTGCTTTTGGTGATTATAAAAAACCTGTGGAAAATGATAACTTATTGAAAATTGCATTGCTTTACGCTCAGAATTTTGATGGTTTAGTTTTAAGTTTTCCTAAAAACAATAAAATAGCGGGTGAAGGAATTGCAAATGAAGGATTAAACTCAACGAAATTAGGACTAAAAGGAATTCCTAGTTTAGCAGAAGAAATTCAAGTTGCAAGAGACCTTTTCTTGTTAGAATACACGGGTGGGAAGTTACATATTCCTACGATTTCTACTGAAAAATCTGTTCAACTTATTCGAGAGGCAAAATCGAAAGGATTACATGTTACCTGTAGTGTTGCAGTTCATAACTTAGTAATCACAGACGACGCTTTACATGGATTTGATGCAAATAACAATGTGAATCCTCCTTTAAGAACAGAACAAGACGTAAATGCTTTAGTTGAAGGAATTAAAGATGGAACCATAGATATTATTACTTCTGATCATAATCCAATTGACATTGAACATAAAAAAGTAGAATTTTCAATTTCTAAAAGTGGAACTGTTGGAATGGAAAGTGCTTTTGGAGCTTTACAAACTAAATTAGATTTAGAAACAATTATAAAATGTTTAAGTGATAATCCGAAAACTATTTTTGGATTAGAAACTTCTTCAATAAATATTAATCAAAAGGCTGATCTTACATTATTTAATCCAGAAGGAGAATTTAAGTTTTCTCAAGAAGATATTTTATCAACTTCAAAAAACAGTATATTTATAGGACACAATTTAAAAGGAAAAGCATATGGAATATATGCTAAGAATCAACTTTTATTAAATACCTAGAAATATGAAAAACTTAACATCTGTTGAAGAAGGCAAAACCCTTGCTATTATCTCTCATTTTTGGTTAATCGGAACAGTAATTGCCTGGATTTTAAATTTAAAAAAGCAAAATGAGTTTACCAGTTTTTATGTAAGACAAATGCTAGGCTGGGACTTATTAGTGTTTTTAAATGGATGGCTTATTTACAGTTTCTTCGGTGGTTTTTTCAAATGGATTATAGGTGTTATTTTATTTTTATTCTGGATTATCAGTTTTATAGGTTGTATATCTGGAGATAAAAAATTGATACCAGTATTTGGGGAACACTTTCAAGATTGGTTTAAAAGTTTATAACATACATGAGTTTATTATATAAGGTTCGAGAACCTAAAGTAACTACTGAAAATGCAAGTTTATTAATACTATTGCATGGATATGGTAGTAATGAAGATGATTTATTTTCTTTCTCTGAAGAATTACCAGATGAATTAAGAATTGTTAGTGTTAGAGCTCCTTATGACATTGGTTATGGTGGTTATGCTTGGTATGCTATTAATTTTGACGCTGACGAAAATAAGTTCTCGGATATTGGACAGGCGAAATCTTCTGTTCAAAAAATCTCTGATTTTATTGATGATTTAAAGAAAATGTATGCTCCAAAGAAAACCTTTTTATTAGGTTTTAGTCAAGGTGCTATTTTAAGTTATGCTTTAAGTCTCAACTTCCCTAATAAAGTGCAACATGTTGTTGCTTTAAGTGGTTATTTAAATGAAGAATTATTACCAAGTTCTATTTCAAATGATATAGAAACGGATTACTATATTTCTCATGGTTCTGTTGATCAAGTTATACCTGTGACCTGGGCTAGAAAAGCTCCAGAATACTTATCCAACTTAAACTTGAGCAATCAATTCTCAGAATATCCAGTTGGACACGGAGTAGCTCCTCAAAACTTTTACAGTTTCAAAGAATGGATTGATAGTAGGTTATAATTCTATCATAAACAAATTCTATGTTTATTAAATTCATTTAAATCTATATCGCTTACCTTTGCAGGCGATAACGTGTATCTGTTTATTCACATAATAACCTAAAACAATTACAATATGGATATTTTCACTCACCAAAATGCTTACATCTGGTTTGTTCCTGTATGTGCTTTAGCAATTGGTTTTGAAATGTATTTTAGCTATAAGAGAAAAGCAAAGAACTATGAGTTCAAAGATGTTTCTACAAACGTTTATTTTGCTTTGGTAAATGTTTTGTTAGATGGTTTAATGTATGCAACTTCTTTTGTGGTTATGAATTTCTTTTATGACTACAGATTCATTGATTGGGAAGGTACAGGTGCTCTATATTGGATTATTGCTTTTGTTGGTCAAGATTTCTTGTATTACATTCATCATTATGTAGACCACCATTCTCGTTTTTTCTGGGCAGTACACGTAACACATCATAATTCAGAATATTACAATATATCTACAGGATTTAGGTCTCCGGTATTACAACCTTTTTACCGATTCATGTTTTTAATTCCTTTAATTCTTATTGGAATTCACCCGTTACACATTATGTTTGCTTATGCAATGAACCAAAACTATGGTACACTTTGTCATACGAACTTTATTAAGAAAAATAATCGTAAAGGAGTAGCTGGATTTTTATTAAGAATTTGGGAATACATCTTTGTTACACCGTCTCATCACAGAGTACACCATGCTTCTAATATTAAATATTTAGATAAAAACATGGGAATGTTCTTAATTATTTGGGATAGAATGTTTGGAACATTTCAAGCTGAAGAAGATGAAATGGAGTATGAAAAACTAAAATTTGGTTTAACCAAACCTCTTGAAGATAAGGGACCAATAAATATTATTTTCCATGAATGGAAAGAGATCTTTAAAGATTTCTTTCAAAGAAAAAAACACTTACCACTCGGTACTAGATTAAAATATGTGTTTATGCCTCCAGGATGGAGTCATGATGGAAGTAGCCAGACAAGTAAAGAACTACAAAGAGAATTAAGAAAAGAAAGTAACTAATACGTTAGTTTTTTTAAGTCGTGGATAGATGAATATAAACACCAGTCCTTAAATGACTTAATACTTAATTTTTTTATGATATTTCTTCTATGCGTTTTCGCTGTAGAAACTTCAATATAAAGTTTTACTGCAATTTCCTTAGGTACAAGACCTGTACAAATACAATCAAATACCTCTTGTTCTTTCGACGTAAGACTTTCTAATCTCTTTCGATAAGCATACAAATCTCCATGTACTTTAATTTTTAAAGCATTACTGAGAACTAAAAACTGCTTTTCCGTAAATGTTGATGTCATAATTTGTTCTATTAATTTCGAAAAAACATCTTGGTTGAATAAGAAACTATTTCTTTTTATTTCAGATGTTAACAATACACTTTCCATAATTTGTAATATTTTATTCCCTTCTATCACAAAATTAAGTTGATCATAAACCATAAAAACCATACTTAAGTATGGTTTCTATGATTAAATTATACTAAAAGTTAAAATGGACTCCAATTCGAAAGCCATCATATGATCCAGAGAAATCAGTTTCATCAACTTCAACCTGTCCTAAACCATATCCGACATATAAAATTTCAAAAATTCTCACATTTAAAAATGCTCCGTAAAATGTTTCGTCTCCAAAACCAAATTCACCACTAAGATTAACTCTAATTGAATATCTATCATATCTAATTTCATCTAACTGTAAAATATCATAGTCAAGACCAACAAGAAATCCTCCTTCTCCAGAATCAACATATCCCATGGTAAATCCTCCTCTCTCTATAGAAATTCCTAATTCATATGAAAGAATATCTACTTTACCATCACTAAAAACACCCGATTCTCCTGTATCATAAGTTCTTGAAGTTAACCCAAGATTAATTCCACTAAAAATACCATCAGAAGCTCCTCCAGCAATCATCCCAGCTAATCCAGTAGCAGCATCTGCAATGGCCTTATTTTCTGCTTGTTTACGTTTTAACTCTGCTTCCTGTTGTCTTCGAAATCTATTATAATCATCTATTTTCTTTTGTTCTTCTCTTCTTTTTCTATCTAACTCTTGCTGCCTCTTCTGCTCTCTTAATTGAGCTTCTTTTTTCGCTTGAGAATTACTGCTAGATTGTGAATAGTATGAGTTAGATTCCTCAACTTTTTGAGCCTCTTCTTTTTTTCTTTTTGCTATCTCTTCTTCTCTAATTTTATCTTCTTTCTCTTTTTGTTTTCGTCTTTCATTATTTCTAATTTCTGATTTTATATCGCTAATAAAAGAGAAATAACTTGTTTTGACTCTGACGTTAACGTTATTCAAAATAAAATCTAAATCATTGTAACTAACATCTTCACCAAATATTTTTTGAATTTGCGTGTTATTTGATTTTCCAAAATCATAACTATTAAATGCATTGAAATTATTTTTTGCAGTAATCCCCGTTTTACTCACATTTAATGAGTAGCGATTGTTTCCTCTTCTTAAAGTCAAATTTCCGTCAATATCTACATTAACATCGCTTAATGTCATTGGAAAACTTTTATTCCTTATTACTTCATCCGCGCCATTCATTCTTAAATTAAGACGAGTAATTTTAAAGTTTTTAACTCCTAAACGAATTGCCGAAGGATCATCTCCATAACCGGCATCATGCAATTGATAAATTACTGTTGCTGTGTAATTAAAGGATCCATTCTCTATTGAATGTGTTCCAGAAACTGTTGTTGATTTCACCTGTGTTCCTCCTCCTTGTGCTATAGATTGAAAAGAGCAAAGTGATAAAAATGTGATAATAACTAAAGTTGTAAAACGCTTAGCTTTTGTTCTAAATTTTAAATTAACCATTCCCTTATAATTTTATATTCTTCAAACAAAATTATTGGGAGATCAACTATAAAAAACCATACTAAAGTATGGTTTACATTATCTGATTTTAGGGTTAGTTTAATTCAAATAAAAGAAATAGAAGTTTATCCTATTAATGACTTGCATTGGCATCTAGAAAATATTTTATCTTATTTTTTTTATGTTCTAATTTTATCAAAGCACACTCTTCTTGATCTCTTTTTGTATGAAAAATATAATGGCTATTATTATGGTACAAACTATCAACTTCATAAGTTCCAACATCAACACAATCTTTAAAATACCAAGTGCGATTGTCTTTTTTAAATTGTAACGGAACTCCAAACATTTCATTTAAATTCACAATTGGCTTTTTCCTTCGAATTCCTTGAATCGGATTTACATTAGGAACTGTGGTAAGAGTGATAACATCATTATTATGTTCATAACCGATATACAAGGTCTTCAAAAATCCGTTACCTGGATTTCTAAACCTTAATTCATTATCAATAGTATCTCTAACTCCATGGAATATATACTCTACTTCATTAAAGTATACAATTGAATCGTTTTCTTTATGATTAAAAACTCCATCCTTATAAATATATTTATGAGTAAATGTTGTTATGTATAATACATCCCGTTTATTCTTATTGAACAACAAGTATAACTCTTCATAGACAAGATGATTTTTTTCACTTTGTACACTATTCATAAATGGTCTTTTCTCAATAGGCACGTCGGTATTTAAAGTGTCTTTTACCATTTTAAAAGTATACAGATCGTAATCTTTTAATCTGATGGATGTATTTTTATATTCTTCTGAAAGTTCATCTACATATACATATTTAGGTGAACTACAAGATATAATTATGTACAAACAAAGTATAAGTATTAGATAATTTTTCATGCTCATTATTTTAATAAATTATGACTATTCATAAAATAAAACCCACCAATACCAGCTCTTTTTATTTCATTCCAAATTCCTTTTTCATTTTTAAAAATATCAGGATGAAAAGGACTTTCCTGATTAAAATGAAAACCATCTTGAAAATCCCTATCCGTATTATGCAAGGTTAAATGAACCCCATAATTATCGGTTGAATTTCTCGCCGTTAAACGTAAACGTCCTTTATTATAATATTTACTTTTTTCATCTTTATAGGCTAAAACATCTAACTGAAGTAATTGTCCTACATAAAAAATACTTTCTTCGGACCAAGTAAACTTATGAAAACTAAATTCCCAATTATCAAACGTATAATTATTATTTAGATACACAGCTAACAAACCACCTCCTGTATAATAACGGTCTCTTTTATCTCCTAAGCTTAATCTTCCCCATAATCCTCCATCATTATATGAACTTATATAAAAAGATCTAGATACCATTGCACCGATTAATCCGACACGCTGAAATTCTCTTCCTTTTTGAGTTGACCATATTAAATTAGATCCTATTGTTAACGAATGATAAAGTGGGTTTTGCAGAGGATTACTAGTAAAATCTGAAAAATGAACTAATGGTACATTCTTCATATCCAAGTTTGTATTATCGTTAAAATATCCAACATTCATACTAATATCAACCATAAAATCAAGAACTGAACTTGAAAAGAAGTTTTTATCAGGATGATAAGTACTTATTAATTCACCTCTATTATATAGCACAACACCTGCATGTAAAGATGGATAAAGACTTTTTGAGTTAAACACAAAACTACCAATACCTCCAAATAATGATAAATTAAAATTACTGTACTTTCCTTTACTTTCAATACCATTAATATCTATGGTAGCTTTTAAGGCGACGCCATATTGTATATTATCTAAATAATCAGTTTGACTGTAGGATTGTATACAGCTTAAAATTGTTATAATTATAAAGAGTAACTTTTTCATAAATCATATTACATTAGAAACCAATTCATTTAGTCTATTGAATTCGTGAAAATTATATTTCTAAATTTAATAACCTTTTCCCTCATTGTTTTCACTTGACCTTTGGTAAAAAAACAACGACAAGAGCTGTAATCCATAAAATTATTATAATTTGGTTTAGTACTAACATCAGCTGGAGGGCACTCATTTTCTCTTTTTACGTCGGTACAACTAAATTGTGTTGGTGTATCATCTATAAAATCTGGTGTAGGATTCCTAGACCTTCTACAATTTCCTGCCATTCCCCAAACGTGAAACAAGCCTAACCAATGACCTATTTCATGAGTAACTGTTTGGCTTCCATCTCCAAAATTAGTATAATTTATTTGAATGAATTCTGGTTCGTAACCTTCTGCTAAAGTGCAAGGAGAAGCATTTCCGTATTTACCTACAATTATATTTAAATTTTTATCAGGGTCTACTCTTTTAATTCTTTTCGCTCTTCTTTTATGTCTCTTATGCTTGATCACTTCTTTTAAATAAAACTGAAAATTAGGTTTACCTATTAAATCTCTACTTACAAAATAATCATTAAGTGTAGACATATCGTTTTGAGCAGAAAAATTAGTATTTAAGTCTTTTAACTCCTTCTCTATAATTTCTTTAGTAATTATTTGAGGAACATTATGCTTTTTACCTTTTTTAACCAAATGTATAACAACAGGAATTTTAATAATTCTACCATCATCCGTTATCCCAGTATTCACTTGACCATTTATATTGCATAAACTCAAACAAAAAATTAAACACAAAAAATATCTCATACTATACGTTTTTGATTTACATTATTTCCAAAAATACGTTTTCAATTCACCTAAAAACCATACTTTAGTATGAAAATCTGTAAATGTTGATCCGAAAATTATTACTTTTTTTAGTAATTCTTATTACTAGTGCAATTAATGCACAAAGTAATCGTAGTGAACTTTATAGTACTATGAGCTACTACACTTCTCCAGGAGATTCTTTAAGTTTTTCAGATGTCATTCTAAAGTTTAAAGAAGGAGCATTTAAAAGTGATAAGGATTTCAAAATTTATCAAAGACTTTCTAATAAAGAATGGTGGTTTCATTTTCCAGTAGAAAATAAAAGCAATTCAAATTCATATAAATACTTAACACTTTCCTACCCTTACTTATCGATGGGTAAAGTATATTATAAAAAAGGTGAGCACATCGATAGTTTACATACTACGTCATATGACAAACATTTTCCTTTTAAATTCTTGTTTTATCGACATCCTGTTTGGAAGATTCCTATTAAAGATTCACAAATAACAGAAGTTTTCTTAAAGGTTAAAAATGATAGTAGTCGTGCTAGGATGGAATTTCACTTAGAGGATGAAAACGAATTTTTAAAACGTCTTGAAATTGAGTATATCTTCTTTGGAGTATTCATTTCTTTAATTCTATCAATGGTAATAATACTGTTATATTTTTCCATTCTTAAAAAAGAATACAGTGTTATTTTTTATGCTATCTACGTGGCATTAATGTTAATTGAATTTTTAGCTGGAAAAGGATTAGGAATTCAGTTTTTATGGAACGATAGTATTTTTTTGATTCATAGTTCGAGAAGCTTTAGTCAAACTCTTGGAGTCTTTTTCATAGGTTTATTTTATATTAATTTTTACAGATTGGAGAAACAAGATAAGTTTTCTAGAAATGTATTTAGAATTGGTACTTACATTACCGTTCCTTTAATTTTAATATATATCTATAAGTCCTTCTTTGGCGGACTAACCACGTATTACTTATATGTATGGATCATATTAAAATTAATTATTCTTTCTTGGTTTATCAATCATATCTATTTAACTATTAAAGGAAGAATTCCCAAGTATTTAATTATTGGGTTTAGTTTACCCATCATCGTACTAATAATTGCACAAAGTATAAACCCATCGGTAAATAGTAATGATGTATTAGTTTACGGAAGTATAAATGTCTATTATTTAGCACTAATCGCTGAGGTGTTGATATTCATACGTTACATTTTCAGTGCTGTTATTGCATCACAAAAAAAATATACCGAATTAAAGAAAGTTACTAATGAACTACAGTTGAACTTTCAGAAGAACATATTAAAATCTCAAGAAAAGGAACGTAGTAAACTACTAGGTAATGTTCATGATAGTTTTGGTGGATATCTAGAAGCTTTAAAATTAAGATTGCTAAATAAAAATGAGAATTCACCTGAAAAAGTAAAAGAAATTCTAGATTCTTTTGACAAGGAATATCGTTATCTTTTAAATAGTTTATATTCTCCTAAGATCAATTCTGAAAACTTTATTGAGAACTTAATTGACTTTTTCGATAAAATAAATAAGCTCACAAACAACCCTATTACACATAAATTTTCGCTTGAAGAAAGTGAATTGCCACCAGAAAAATGTTTACATATTTATAGAATTATATCTGAATTAACTACCAATGCTATTAAATACTCTAAAGCTTCAGAAATTAAAGTAAATATTAGTGAATCAAAAGGCAAGGTAATCATCGTTCAAGTATCAGATAATGGGATTGGTTTTGATGTAAATTCGACTAAAAAGTCCTCTTATGGTTTGAATAGTATAAGAGAAAGAGTTGAGATTATGAATGGTGAATTTAATATTGATTCAGTAAAAAACAGTGGAACTACAATTACAATTCGTATTCCTGAAAAATAATGGATAAGCTTATTAAAATAATAATTGCAGATGATAATCGCTTCTTTTGTGAAGCGCTTAAGGATAGTTTAGATCAACATGAAGAATTTAGTTTAGGTCCTTATTTTACAGCTCTGGAGGATTTAATTTCGTATACCAATAGCAACACATTAGACATTCTAGTATTGGACGTAAATTTTAATGGGAATAATTCTTTAGATCATATATCACAGATAAAAAAAGAGAACTCGAATTTTAAGATAATTGCATTAACGACGTTAAACAACAATTATATAAAAGGACAAGCTCTAGAAAATGGCGTTGATTGTTTCGTTGGTAAAGATTCTGATTTATCTAAATTTAAAAGTGTTATTATTGATTGTTATGCTCAAAACAAACAACCTGGCTATTTAGCGTCAGGTAAAGTTATAATTAACAATTTAAGCTTCACAAAACGAAAACTTGAAATATTACAAGCACTTTACAAACATTCAGAACAAAATGACGCGCAACTTTCTGAAGTTTTAAACATCTCTTTAAGTTCATTAAAAACTCATAAACGAGAACTATTTGAAATTACAAATACGACTAATATAAAAGAGTTATTGAAGTTCGGAATACAAAATGGATTAATCATTTCTTAGTTTTGAATTTGATATATCAATAAGATAAAATAAAAAAGCACTACTAAAATGTAGTGCTTTTTTATTTTATGAAATCAAGAATAGAATCTAACCTAATATCTGATTTGCATGTTCTTTAGTCTTAACTTTAGAAATAACATCTTCTAAAACTCCATTTTCATCAATTACGAAAGTAGTTCTATGAATACCATCATATTCTCTTCCCATAAACTTTTTTGGTCCCCAAACTCCGAAGGCGTTTATTACAGCTTTATCTTCATCCGCTAATAATGGAAAAGGTAATTCGTTTTTATTAATAAAATTTTGTTGTCTTTTCGCACTATCCGCACTTACTCCTAAAACATCATAACCTTTAGCTAAGAAAGTATTATAGTTATCTCTTAAATCGCAAGCCTCTGCGGTACATCCAGGTGTACTTGCCTTAGGATAAAAGAATAACACTAATTTTTTACCTGCATAATCTGATAATTTTATAGTATTTCCAGCTTGATCTTTAGCTTCAAAACTTGGTGCTTTATCACCTATTTTTAGTGTAGTCATAATTCGTATTTTTGTTAAGTAAAAATACTGAAAAAATGAACAAAACCGAAAAAGTTCAGTTTGTAATAGATACTCTAGAAAGACTATATCCTGAAACTCCAATTCCGTTAGATCATACAGATCCTTATACATTACTTATTGCAGTTTTAATGTCAGCACAAAGTACAGATGAGCGTGTGAATAAGATCACCCCTTTATTATTTAAAGTAGCTGACAATCCGTATGATATGGTTAAGTTGACTATAGATGAAATTAGAGAAATTATAAAACCAGTTGGATTGTCTCCAATGAAATCAAAAGGAATTCATGGTTTGTCTGAAATTCTTATTGAAAAACATAATGGTGAAGTTCCACAAAATTTTGAAGATTTAGAGGCTTTACCTGCCGTAGGTCATAAAACAGCCAGTGTTGTAATGGCTCAGGCATTTAATGTACCTGCGTTTCCTGTAGATACTCATATTCACAGATTAATGTTCAGATGGAATTTAACTAATGGTAAAAGTGTTGCTCAAACAGAAAAAGATGCAAAACGTTTATTTCCTAAAGAACTTTGGAATAAACTTCATTTACAAATAATTTATTACGGACGAGAATATTCACCTGCAAGAGGTTGGAGATTAGAAAATGATATTATCACTTCTACTATTGGAAGAAAAACAGTAATAAATGAGTACAACTCTAAAAAGAAGTAAGATTATAATATAAAAAAGCTTCAGTTTCTCACGCTGAAGCTTTTTCACTCTTAATTCAAATTCAATTCAATGAGAACATTTGTTTTTGTTCTTACTGTTTTGAGACTTTTAGAAAAGTTTAATAAAAACTCTACTGTTTTCTGTTTAGGGTTCATCTTAAAATCAGATGATTTGCTTGAGTAAATGTGCGCCATATAAGTTTGTTTGATAAAATATCTACCTAACTAACGCTCAAATTATTAGTTTAGTATTAATTCACTAAAATAATTTTATTTTTCTCAATTACCTTGCGTAAATTTATTAATGCGTAACGCATTCTACCTAATGCAGTATTTATACTAACTCCTGTGCTTTCAGAAATTTCATTGAAGCTCATATCCATATACATACGCATCTTCAGTACTTCTTTTTGTTCTTCTGGTAATTCTTCAATTAAGTTTCTTACATCAGACAAAATCTGATCTTTAATAATTCTTTTCTCTGCATTTAATGCATTATCGCTAATGATTGAGAAAATATCAAAGTCGTCAGAGTTATTAAACTTTGGCATACGATTATTCTTTCTAAAATGATCGATTACCAAATTATGAGCAATTCTCATAACCCAAGGTAAAAACTTACCTTCTTCGTTATAATTTCCTTTTTTTAATGTTTTAATCACTTTAATAAAAGTGTCTTGAAACACGTCCTCAGTAATGTCTCTATCTTGGACTTTACTGTAAATAAAACTAAAAATTCTTTGCTGGTGTTTTTTAATAAGAAATTCAAGAGCAATCTCTCTTCCGTTGATATACTCCTTTACTAAAACGCTATCATCACATTGATTCCTAAACATAATTCTACTTTTATTCAACGAAAAGTACTTACACTCTTCGATTGGGATTATATAATAATTTTAAAAGTAGTTTTTGTGTATAGGCGTAACGCTTTAATAATTAATTTATTAAGCAAATATGTAATTTTTTACGATAAAACACAAATTTTATTATAAATAAATCAATTTATTACAATTTTTTAACGATAAGTTTTAATTGAAATAACCTAAGTAGTCAAGCTTAAAATGATTATTTTTGATGTTTACTTTTATTGAAATGAAAACAGACCTTTCTTCTATAAATCCTAAGGAAAATATAATTATTAAAGGAGCCTCATTACACAATCTAAAGAATATAGATGTAGTAATTCCTAGGAATAAATTTGTCGTTATTACAGGTTTATCAGGATCGGGAAAATCTTCTTTAGCCTTCGATACTTTATACGCTGAAGGACAAAGACGATACGTAGAAAGTTTATCATCTTATGCTCGTCAGTTTTTAGGTAAATTACACAAACCTAAAGTTGATTACATTAAAGGAATTGCTCCTGCGATTGCTATAGAACAAAAAGTAAATTCTACAAATCCAAGATCCACAGTTGGAACATCTACTGAAGTTTATGATTATATAAAACTTTTATATGCTCGTATTGGGAGAACATTTTCTCCAATTTCTGGAAATGAAGTAAAAAAACATACAGTAACAGATGTTGTTAACTATATTAAAGAAATTGAAGAAGGAGCTAAACTGCTGTTATTATCCCCAATTACTATTCCAGAAGGAAGAGATCTTCAAACAGTTTTAAAAGTATTAACTCAGCAAGGTTACGCTCGTTTAAAATTCAATGATAAGGTATACCGAATTGATAAATTCCCTGTTGATGAATATAAGAACGAACCCTTAGAATTAGTTGTAGATCGTATTGTTATTCAGCACAATGAAGATTTTTTCAATCGATTGGCAGATGCTATACAAACTGCATTTTTTGAAGGAAAAGGAGTTTGTTATGTAGAAAATTTAGAAACTAAAAACACGAAAGAGTTTAGTAATAAATTTGAATTAGATGGTATTACTTTTCTAGAACCCAATACTCATCTATTTAGTTTTAACAATCCTTATGGAGCTTGTCCAACTTGTGAAGGATATGGAAGTGTTATAGGAATTGATGAAGAATTAGTTATTCCAAATACTGGATTATCAATTTATGAAGATGCTATTTTCCCTTTTAAAACAGACTCTTACAAATGGTATAAAGAAGATTTAATATTAAATGCTGCTGAGTTCAATATTCCAATCCATAAGCCTTGGTTTGAATTAACAGAAGAACAAAAGGATTTAGTTTGGAAAGGAAACAGTAAATTCTGCGGAATTGATCATTTATTTAAAACTTTAGAAGAAAAGAGTTACAAAATTCAAAACAGAGTTATGCTTTCTCGTTACAGAGGTAAAACAAAATGTAGCGAATGTGATGGAAAACGCCTTCGAAAGGAAGCTAATTATGTTCAGGTATACGGAAAAACTATTTCCGATTTAGTAAATCTACCTCTAGATGAATTGGCAGAATTTTTCAAATCTATTGAGCTTAACGTTTATGAAGAAAAAATTGGTAAACGATTACTAACGGAAATTAATAATAGATTGCAATTTTTAGTTGATGTTGGGTTAAGTTATTTGACATTAAACAGAACTTCTAATACACTTTCTGGTGGAGAAAGTCAGCGAATTAACTTAGCCACATCTTTAGGAAGTTCACTTGTTGGTTCAATGTATATTTTAGATGAACCAAGTATTGGTTTACACCCAAAAGATACTGAGCGACTAATTAAAGTTCTGAAAAACTTAAGAGATTTAGGAAATACAGTAATTGTGGTTGAGCATGATGAAGAAATAATGCGAGAAGCGGATTACATTATTGATATTGGACCAGAAGCTGGAACGTACGGAGGAAATGTTGTAGCAGAAGGAACCTTTGATGATATCTTAAAATCAAACACACTAACATCCAATTATTTATCAGAAAAACTCAAAATTGAAATTCCTTCAAAAAGAAGAGAATCAAAGAATTTTATAAAAGTACTTGGTGCTCGTGAAAACAACTTAAAAAACATTGATGTTACTTTTCCTTTAAACAATTTAACGGTTATTACTGGAGTTTCTGGTAGTGGTAAGAGTACTTTAGTTAAGAAACTTCTATATCCAATTATGCAAAAAAAGCTTATTGGTTATGGAGATAAAGTTGGGCAGTATACTGATATTGAAGGTAGTTATGAGAATTTGAAACATGTTGAGTTTATTGATCAAAATCCTATTGGACGTTCTTCAAGGTCAAATCCTGTTACTTATGTAAAAGCATATGATGATATTAGAAAGCTCTTATCAAATCAAAAGTTATCTAAAATTAGAAACTATCAACCAAAACATTTTTCTTTTAATGTTGATGGAGGACGATGTGAAGTTTGTAAAGGTGAAGGTGTTGTTACCATAGAAATGCAATTCATGGCAGATGTGCATTTAAAATGTGAAGCTTGTAATGGAAAACGATTTAAAAAGGAAATCTTAGAAGTTAATTTTAACGGAAAAAATGTTGACGATATATTAAACCTAACTATTGATAATGCTATTGATTTCTTTGAAGAGCATGGTGAAAAGAAAATAGCTTCGAAATTAAAACCGTTACAAGATGTTGGTTTAGGCTATGTAACTTTAGGACAATCTTCTTCTACTCTATCTGGTGGAGAAGCTCAACGTATTAAGTTAGCTTCATTCCTAATTAAAGGAAACACAAAGGATAAAGCACTTTTTATTTTTGATGAGCCGACTACTGGTTTACATTTTCATGATATCAACAAATTACTTACTTCTTTTAATGCGCTAATTGATAGAGGACATTCTGTTATTGTAATTGAACACAATACCGATTTAATTAAATGTGCTGATTATATTATTGATTTAGGAACCGAAGGTGGAAAGAAAGGTGGAAACTTAATTTTCCAAGGAACACCCGAAGATTTAGCCAAAAACACGGAATCTTATACTGCAAAATACATTTCAGAGAAACTTTAACATAAAAATATTTCGAAAACGAACAGAAAAGATAAGTCTCTAATAAAAAAGGAATTAAGTCTAACAGAAGTAGGAAGAGCGCTATAAAATAGTTAAAAAAAATACGCGAGTAATGCATATTTTATTAAAGAAAAGTTAAAAGTTTAAAAAAATATTATTATTTTTCTATAGAATTTTAGCAAAAAACTAATGTTAAACCCAAAAAAAGGTAGACTTCTTATTGCAGAGCCATCTATTTTAAATGATGATTCTTTCAAACGAACTACTGTACTATTAACAGAGCATTCTGAAAACAGTACGGTTGGTTTTATTTTGAATCGTCCTTTACAATATGTTCTTGAGGATTTAATTCCTGATGTGGAATGCGATTTTACGGTTTATCAAGGTGGGCCAGTTGAGCAAGATAACTTATACTTTATTCATCGTGTACCTCACCTATTGGATGATAGTATTGAAGTAGCAAATGGTATTTACTGGGGTGGGAATTTTGATGCTTTAAAAAACCTGCTTAACAGTCACTTAATCGAACCTACAGATATTCGTTTTTTCTTGGGTTATTCTGGATGGGGAGCTAATCAACTTAAGGACGAGTTAAATACAAATTCTTGGTTTATTTCTGAAAATGACTTTCAGAATATTTTTTCTGAAAATGAAGAATCAATCTGGAAAAATAAACTACTTCAAAAAGGAGGTAAATATAAGATTTGGGCAAATGCTCCTGCAGATATTAATATGAATTAAGTTTTATTTTACTATCTATTTTTTATTCTCTTTTTTCTTACGTTACAATTTTCATTTCAACGTACACCTCATAAAATTCAAAGAAACCAGCACATTTACATCAAAAACATGCATTGTTTGTTCGTCTGTCTAATACATTATATATTAGCAGAAAAAATAGTATTTATGCGAAGCAAAAGTTTTTTATCAATTATTCTTTTACTACTAATTTTATCATGTGATTCTCCAAAACCAACCCCTAATATGTTTGCAGAAGAAGAAATTCCTGAATGTAAAATTATGATTGTTTTAGGAGATGACAGAAGTGGTTCATCTGAGAGTATTCAAAAATTAAACAAAGATGATTATAAAGCCATTGTTGATGTAATTAATCAAAACGGAAGTGGTTATTTTACTTCAACTATTATTGGAAACCCTGCTCCTAACTCTAAAGAAATTTTTAGATTAAAAGTAAGTGCTTTAAAACCTTATAAGAATATATTAACTTCTGAACATCCAACATTATCGGAACAGGCAAAACAGAAAAAATATAACGACAAAATAAAAGCTAAAAACGAAAAAATTAAGAAGAAGAATGCTTCAAAATTAAATAGCTTTTTATCTAAAACTGTTCAAACTTCAATTTTGGGTTATAAACCTAACAAAGGAAAAGATATTACCAATATTGATTTAGCATTTGAACATATCAATAAATTATTAAAAGAGCCAAATGTAGAAGACTATGATAAAGTGATGGTTGTTCTTTTTACTGATGGAGTTAACGAACCAAGAAGATCAGGGAAAATTGAAGAAATCAAAACTAAATTGACCTTACCAGATAATGCTGAATTATTTTTAATTGGTTGGAAGAACACTTCGATTTTTGAAGGAATTGAATTTAGTGAATTTGAGGGTAAAGAAGGATTCTTTAGTTTCATGGAAGACTTTGATTGTATATAAAAACTACTGTTATGATTATAAACTGGGATAAACCATCTACTGATGAATCGGAAGATCTTTTTAAAATTTCTGATGAATTAGCTTCTCGTGCAAACTCTGCATCAAAAAGAGCCAGAGATACTTTTGATATTTTAAAACCAAATGAAGAAAAGCTATCACAATGGGATAAAATAATGTCTAACGCATATGTTGTTCCTTTCACGATTGCTTTTGTTGTTATTTGTATTTTGGAATATTATTTCAGTAGAGAAATCTATAGAGATATTTTACCACAAGCTCCTTGGGTTATTGGAGTAGGGATCATTTTTATTTCCATTGTAATTGCAGAATTAATGGTAGGAATGTTAAGTTCTCACACTAGAAATAAACGCTTTTTTGAAGAGAAAAAAGTTCCTTCTAACTCTGCTAAACCAGAGTCTGATATTCGTAAAGGGATTACTAGAGACGTTAGAATCCAATTTTTCATTGGTAGCGCATTGTTCTCAGCTATTGGTATTGCAATATTTTATTTTTCTAAAGAACGTGTAGCAAGAGAAATTGCTGCAGGAATAAGAGAATCTGCATTTGGTATTCAAGATGTATTACCCGTACTTTTTTACGTGTTAGAGGTTTTAGCAGGACTTTTCGTTTTCTATTTATTTAAAAGATCTGTTTTAGCTATTAAAAATTATCGAAGCAGAAAGAGATACAGCAAAGAAGTAAACAACGCGAGATCAAACACTAGTGAATCATGCAAGTATTTTGATGATGCAGAAAAAAAAGGATATAACACTTTTTTAGATGATGTAAGTAATAATATTCATTTAGGATTTTATAGAAACAAACATCAAAACACAAATGAACAACATTTGAAATATGTTAACGAACCTGAGAAAGAATTACAAGGTTTCAAGGCATTATTCAAAAACGCAAATGGAACTCCAATACAAGTTACTATAGATGCATTAACTGAATATAAATTCAGAGAAAGTAAAACCAGTAATTCTGAAGGATTGATTGACATGAATTTTAATTCATATCCTGAAGATCAAATCAAACAATTTAGAGTTACTTACTTTAACACCAATAACGAAAAACTAGTTGAAGAAATTTCAGGAAACTATTCCTTGAACAATGAAAGTTTTTACGAAATTATTCTGAAATAAATAATCTAATCGAAAAAAGGTCTAAAATTAGTTTTAGATCTTTTTTTTTTGCTTTCAATTCTCTTCAATCTTAGTGGTAAATATTAGAATTCAATTACGCACTTCAACAACAGTAATTAAAGTCTATTTATTCAATAAATTAAAGCTAATCTTCTTATTTCAGACTGCGTAATCCCTAGTAATTCCATGTTTTACAATCAACTTTTTACTGAGTAAACACTAAATATCACCAACCAAGTACCATCAATTAATCACCATTCAACACAAAATAAACACCATACATCTAAAAAAAATAGCAAAACATACAATAAATCGTACTTTTATCATGTCTAAATTTTACAAACATGAAAAATACACCTAAAAAATTAACTTTTGTTACTGAGCATGGTAGCGAGTTTGAAGTAAGTTTACCTATCGCCAATATTGCGTTAACCGTTAATAGATATTCTAATCAAGGATTTTTTGTAGATAAAACCGAAGTAAGCGTTTTCCTAAACTAGGCTGTTATAGTCATTAGAGAAAGACTCTTCCCTATCTTTTCACTTATTTCTGTTTTAAATTCTTTCTTCCTATAATTAGTAACTGGTTGTAATCCAACTATAGCATTTGTAATAAATACCTCATCAGATTTTTGTAATTCAAATGGAGAAATTGAAGTCTCTTCAATAGTAAAATCAGGATGCTTCTCAATAATTTCAATTACCTTTTTACGAGTAATACCTTTGATACAACCTTCGGTTAAAGCTGGAGTTTTAATAGTATTTCCTTTTACTATAAAGATATTTCCATTAGTTACTTCTACAACACCTTTTCTCTCGTTTAATAGAACACAATTATTTAAGTCGTTTTCTTCAGCATAAATGGCTGCTAAAGTGTTTAGCATTCTATTGGTTGTTTTCACAGTTGATAATAAACCTGAATAATTATAGAAGTCTTTATACAAATCTAATTTGTACACCTCTTTAATATTAGGTGCAATTTCTTTAACTTCTATGATATAATCAACCTCATTCGTTAATGGAGTATATAATCCTCCATCCTTTCTGTATACATTAATTCGAATCCTTAACAGATTAGAATTAAAAGCGGCAGTTGTTTTTTTAATTTCTTCTTCGAAAAATTCTAATGTAAACTTCATAGGAATTTTCATACGTAGCATTCTCATAGATGCCATTAATCTGAAATAATGATCTTCTAAGAATACTATTTTACCATTTTGAAGCTTTATTGTTTCAAAAATTCCGTCTCCGTATTTAAACGCTCTATTCTGATTTGTAAGTTGTAATTCCTCTTCCGAAATTAAACTTCCATTATAATTAATCATAAGAAAAATTTAGAACTGCGAAATTACTAAATATTATAACGTTAATGGCTAAAAAAAGCCCGACGAATTGTCGAGCTTTTCAATTTATTTTTTCTGGGTTATGCACCTATTAAATGTCTTAATTCATCTATTTGGTTTTCCCATAACATTTTAGCCTCTTCAACTGCATCATCATCATCTGCATAATCAGTAATTATTAAAGATACATCTTTCGTTAAAGGATCAACTTGAACTCTAAATTCGAAATAACTTTCGTCTCCTTCACTTTCAGTCCATTTATATTTAATTCTTTCGTCGGCTTTCTTTGTTACAATAGTTGCTTCTTCTTCACTATCATCCCAAAAAAAAGTGATGATTTTCCCTCTAGAATTTACCTTGTCAGCAAACCATTCTTCTAATCCTGAAGGTGTAGCAAAATATTGATACAATAAAGCAGGAGAAGCATGTACAGGTATTTCTAATTCAAATTTAACTTTGCTCATTTATATATGTGTTTGTTGTACAATATATATAATTATTCTTTTTAAAAAAAATTGTAATCTTTTATTGCCTAGTTTTAAAATAGCATTATATTTGCATCCGCAATTGGCGAGGTAGCTCAGGTGGTTAGAGCGCAGGATTCATAACCCTGAGGTCGGGGGTTCAAGTCCCCCCTTCGCTACTAAGTGAAGTTAATTGTTAATCCGTAAAATCGTAATATACTGATTTTACGGATTTTGTTTTTTTACCTCAAAAAAAAGCACTTAAATTTTCATAAAATATTTGTACAATGTGATTTTTTTATTACATTTACAATGTCTGAGAGACGTTTCAGACACTTTTTCTTTTTCATAGCAATTTTCCCACTCCAATTTCCCGTGAGTGGGTTTTTTTATGCCTCTTTTTGAAATAAAAAAAGCGCCTTTAAAAAAGACGCTTCATATATAATTCTCAATTCTCTATTGATTCGTTAAACTCTTATAAATTGTTTCCCTAATTCCTTCAGCAGTTATAAACCACTTCCCGTATTTTTCAGCATATTCCTTAGTTATAGATGTATCATTTTTCACTTCCTCTAGAGAACTTCCCGAATCAATTGCTTTTTGCACTCTATTTTTAAGTGTAACCAACATCTCTTTATATCCTAGCAATTCCTTTTTATTTGATAATCCTCTATGACCTGGAATTATCACGGTATCATCATTAGAAATAATCAAAGCTTTGTCTATTGCAGCAATATAACCGTTAATACTTCCACCACTGGTTAAATCAATGTATGGAAACTTTCCTTGAAAATAAGTATCTCCCATATGAAGTACATTACTAGATGTAAAATAAATATGAGCATCTCCATCTGTATGTGCATTATGTACATGAGAAATCAACACATCTTCTCCATTAAAATGAACCATCATATCTTTACTAAAAGTTATTACTGGCAAAGCGCTTTCTGGTGATGCAGGACGTTTTCTTCCTCTTACAACACTTTCTACACTCATTCGTTTTCTAACATTATCATGAGAAATTATAACCGCACCTTCTTTACTCATATTTTCATTTCCTCCAGTATGATCACCATGCCAATGTGTATTTATCAAGTATTTTACAGGTTTATCTGTAATTCCTTTTATAGCTTTTAATATTTTAGGAGTCAATTTTGCAAATTGATCGTCAATCATAAAAGCACCATCTTCTCCTACAAATAATCCGATATTACCACCTTGACCTTTTAACATATAAATGTTATCCGTAATCTTTACAGGTTCAATTACTACTTCTTTATTTTGTGCATTGCTTACCGTTAACGCAAACGTAAAACATAAACCTAGGGCGTATTTAAGTTTTCTCATTTTTTGATTGGTTTGTACATTTTGTAATGAGGACCCGCTTTATTTATAAATCGTTCCCCAATAATTATAAATTCATTTTTCTCGTAAAACTTAACGGCAACTTCTCGAGCATTACACCATAAAAAGTCAATATTTAGTTTTTCCAACTCGTTAGTCGCAAACGACAACAATAACTTTCCATATCCTTTTCCCCTTGCCTCAGGAGAACTTGCCATTCCTCTTAGTTGATATTGTTTTCCTTTTAAATCATCAATTCCATTCTCCATAAAAGTACCAATACAAACAATTTGATTTTCGTCATACACGCCAACATGAATTGTACTATCATCTAAATCACCTTCAAATTCATGAGGTAAATCAATATTTTTTCGAAGCACTTCTATTCGTAAAGGATATGTATCTTGAGCAGTTATTTTTTTTACAGAAACCATTATTTTTAACCTGAAATTTAAATTAGCATGAAGATTACTTTTAATACTGTTGACAAAAACAATATCTTAAGCATACTTCCTTTATTATCTATTATAAATACTAAAACTCCACCTGATCTTTTAAAACAACGAGTTTTAGAGATGGTAAATTACCAAAATTATGAGTGTGTTGCGGCATACGATAATGAAAAAATAATTGGTATTTCTGGCTTATGGTATTCTACTAGACATTACATAGGAAAGAGCGTTGAACCTGATCATGTCATCATTTCTGAAGATTATAGAGGACAAGGATTAGGAAAAAAGTTTTTTGAATGGATTTATGACCATACAAAAGCAAAAGGATGTGAAGCCATGGAATTAAACACCTATTCCACTAATACTAAATCACATAAATTTTATTACAATGAAGATTTTGCCATTTATGGATTTCATTTTTTAAAAGTTTTACGAGAAGACGGAAAATTTTATTAAAAAAAATCTCAAAAAGACTTGTAGATTTCAAAAAGGGTGATATATTTGCACCCGCAATACCGACGCGGGAGTAGCTCAGTTGGTAGAGCGTCAGCCTTCCAAGCTGAATGTCGCCGGTTCGAACCCGGTCTCCCGCTCAAAAAAACCGAAACATTTGTTTCGGTTTTTTTATTTTATAGCTTTTCTAACTTATCTCCAAAGAAAGAGGATTATTGCATCAAATTTTGGTTTCATTTCACAAAAATATTTGCACATTTAAAAAAGGATGTTATATTTGCATCCGCAATACCAACGCGGGAGTAGCTCAGTTGGTAGAGCGTCAGCCTTCCAAGCTGAATGTCGCCGGTTCGAACCCGGTCTCCCGCTCAAAAAAACCGAAACAAATGTTTCGGTTTTTTTATTTTATAGCTTTTCTAATTTATCTCCAAAGAAAAACAATCCAATCACTATTGCTCCCATTATTAAAATCATCATGGGATTATTATTGTAAACGCTTGGTCTTAATAATAAGGTTACTAAATAACCTCCGATTGCTCCGCCTAAATGTGCAGAATGCCCAATATTGCCAAGCTTTGCTTTCATTCCATATATTGAATACAATAAATATCCAATACCAAACACATAACCAGGTAAAGGAATTGGTAACGGAAACATAATTAATTCCATCTGTGGATATAACATTATTCCTGAAAATATTACGCCAGAAACAGCACCCGAAGCACCAATTGCTGAATAAAAAGGATCCTTCTTATTTTGATATAAAGAATACATACTTCCTGCTAACAAACTTGCAAAGTAGATCAAAAGAAAGTTTTCATTACTAAATCTATTTATTACAATTCCTCCAAATAGATATAAAGCATACATATTAAAACCAAAATGAAGCCAATCAGCATGCAGAAACCCCGAAGTAATCATACGAATTTTCTCTCCATTCAATATCTTACCTACTTGGAACTTGTACTTATTAAAGAAAGTATCATCCTGAAAACCTTTAAGAGTAACTAATAGATTAGCTACAATTAATCCTAAAACTATTTTATTCATAAATATCAATGTAAAACACAAACTTAATGAAAAGATTTAGGTAGTTGTATTTTATATTTAAATACGATATTTGCAAAAATTAATTTTTAATGCATTTAGCAGTATACATTTTAGTATTTCCTATTATTTGGCTTATTTCTCGATTGCCAATGCGACTATTATATGTTTTTTCAGACTTTTTATTCTTACTGGTTTATTACGTTGTTGGATATCGCAAAAAAGTTGTTTTAAGTAACTTAAAGTTGGCTTTTCCTGAGAAATCTGATAAAGAATTAAAACGCATTACCAAGAAAACATTACATCACTTTTGTGATTTTATAGTAGAGAGTATTAAAAGCTTTTCTATTTCAGAAAAAGAAGTTTCTCGCAGATATAAGTTTGTAAACCCAGAAGTTTTAAACAATACGGCAAAGAATGGTAAAAATATTATTCTTACTGGTGCGCATTTAAACAACTGGGAATGGTCAGTTTCTATGCCATTAGTTTCTGATATTCATATTTATGGTGCTTACACTCCTATTAAAAACAAGCACTTTAATGAATTCATGAAAAGCTCTAGAACCAAGTTTAATCTAACAGCTTATAAAACCAGAGAAATGATTCCGAATATGATGAAAAATATCAAAAACGGAAATAAAGGTGCTTACATCTTATTGAGTGACCAATCACCTGTGGTTCAAAAAACATATCATTGGCAAGAGTTTTTCGGAGTTAAAGTTCCTGTACACACTGGAGCAGAACTTTTAGCTAAGAAGTTTGATATGTCCGTTATAAACTATTCTACAAAAAAGATAAAGAGAGGTTATTACGAAACGACATTTGAAGTAATTACAGAAAACCCGAAAGAATTAGATAATTACCAAATTACTGACAAGTATCTTAAGATTACGGAAGACAGAATAAAAGAACAACCAGAAAATTATTTATGGACTCATAAACGCTTTAAGCATAAACATAGATATCAAGAATGGTTGGATAAGTACAAGAAAAAATAGATAAAGCTTCTCAAATTGAGAAGCTTTTTTATTATTTTCACTTCATGAAAAACAGCTATGATCAACTTAATAGAGAATTTATCGAAACTAGAAAGGATTCTCGTCTAACGATATGCTTTTCAATTGTCTTTGCACTTATTTTTGCTTTTATACCTTTAGCTGAACTAGTTAAAGATTTTGAGTACAATCAAATTAAGTATGAACCAAAATTTACTTGTATAATAGGTAATTTCGAACCTTTACAATTTAAAGAATATAAGCCTCTTAAATAAGTTTAAATAGTACCCAATAATATATTATGAGTTTTATTATTTCTTCAGTAATTATATTAATTATTCTCATAATTATTTTCAGAGCGCCAATGAGTGATTGGATAGATGAATATTTTAGATAGTTGAAATAATTATAGCTATTAACTGTATACTTTTAGTAAATGATTGAAATTAAATCCATTCTTATAACAATTATTGTTACTTTCATTGCTCTTCAGTTAACACGTTTCTTCAAAAATAAAAGAGATAACTTTTAACTACAATTTAATTAATCATTCGCTTTGTGTTTTTTACCTAAACTTACATATAGTTTAATCTGAAATTTTCAAATAATTAGATTTCAAAAATTATATTAAAGAAGTAAAATTTATAATTATGAAACCAAAACCAATATTAGTAAGACTTATTAAATCATTTGGAAATAAATACGTTATTAAATTTCCAAAACTTATTATTACCGTTGATAGATATTATTACACTAAAATGTCTAATAGTCCAGATGAATATAACTTCCTTTAATTACAGTTTTGAAGTAATTTGCCTTCTAGTTTAATTAGTTTTAATTCTAGAAACATTTTCTAAATTCTTTAACATTCTAATACACATCGCTGCGGTCTGTATTAATTCGTTTTTTACCTCATCCAACTCACCTTCTTCATATTGAAACTGAAGAGCTGCTCTTGTGGCTTCTCCTGACTCTTCATTTACAATAGCTATTTGATGAAGAATATCATCCGGCCAAAATGGATGCTTTTGTTCCGCTTTCAACAACTCTTCTTTTATATCTTGGATTATTTCAGATTCCGTCATTTATGTAATATTTCTACAAATTTAATTTATTCGGATTTTTTATGAGAAAAACTTTTCCTTATTAGTCTCCAATAATCTTATAACTATCGTATCAACTTGTCTTTTCACCTAATATCAGCCGTTAGAAACATATTAAACCATATCTTTGTAATGACTTAGGAGACGTCCTAAGTTTCTTTTTCATAGCAATTTTCCCACTCAATCTTTGAGTGGGTTTCTTTTTAAAATCAATTATCTATATA
Organism: Tenacibaculum sp. 190524A05c; assembly: GCF_964036595.1. Lineage (NCBI taxonomy): Bacteria > Pseudomonadati > Bacteroidota > Flavobacteriia > Flavobacteriales > Flavobacteriaceae > Tenacibaculum > Tenacibaculum platacis. Next base: position 1,397,465 of record NZ_OZ038523.1, read on the forward strand.
TAACCATTTGTATATTTTACTTTATCCTTTCTTTCATCGACACTTCACTATTCAGCAACTTAAGTTTTCTATATTTGATTCATGGATTTAATAGAATTTATTTTAGATTTTCTTGCAAGCACTAAAAATGGTTGGAAGATTTTTCTCCTACTAATAATTATCATCTTCATTTGCGTTGCTTTGACTTAACTACTCTTTTAATTTATTTTGTTTTTACTAGTTTTGGTTCATGAAACTAAAAACCAAATCTCTTTACACCATATTTCTATTAGCTGTTGTTTCTAGTATTTTATGCGTGTATTTTAATTTAATTGCAAAGCCAGAATTGGCTTTAAACATAATTGTATCTTTAATGATGTCCTCTCTCCTATCATTTGGTTTTATTTCAGAAGAATCAACTTATTTTCAAAATTTTGTATACTTTTTGTCTTTTGGTATTTTAACATTTAATTCAAGAATAATATTTGATTTATTATTTTAACTACGCTTAAATCTTTGTTGTTAATTTACCGGACAAGGAAAAATGTTTAACCAAACATTATGATGATCTTCAAGACTTTAGTAAAGATGATATCATCAGTTATATGATTATGTCTTTTGATGATTTTAAGTCTAATCCGAAAATTGATGCATTATTTAGAATACTGAAAAGTAGAGATAATCAGGAATCTTTAGAAAACATGCACGACAAAATTGACGAGTTAACTAAACTCGTCGATAAGTTAAAGAAGTAGTATATTTTTAATAGCACTTCTTTTTATCCACATATACTTTTTTACCATTATTATTATAATAGAAACATCCTCCTTTAGGACCTCTGTAATATGTTCTAACTGATTTATATTTAGCTCTCTTCTTAGACTTCGATTCTTTAGTAAATTGACTAATTTTCGCTGACCGAATAAGATCTTTAGTAGATTGGTTTTGAGACACCCACATCTCATTAATATAACCACACATATCTTCTAAACATACTTTGAAGTAATCATTTTCATAGCTAACTACAACAACCTTCCTCTTTTCACTTAATTTCTTTAAAATTTTTGCTAATGGATGTGGACCGTCCTTTATTTTCCCTCCCGACCTTATAGTAGTTGTAATTAATGAATCTTTTAGTTTTTTTCTCAATAAATTAGCCTCATGAAACCTTATTTCCTTTTCAACATCATTCAAAGATTTATTTAATTCTAAAATCTTTTTTTCTAATTGTTCCCGTTTAATTCGAAGCTTCTTTAAATCTTGATCAACCTGTGATAAACCAATTTTTGGAAACAAAACAAAAACTATAAATACCATTAACCTTAAAGGTCTGAAATTTTCTAATCCATTATTTTCTCTCATAATAAACTAATCAAAAAACAAGTAATAAAGTATTAATAAACTTTGGTTGGTCCATTCTCTGTAATGAGGATTAACTTTTCTAATAATGGTTTATCTGCAGGAGCCAAATACAAATTACTCATATCCGATGGACTTAACCATTGATATTGGTCATGATCAGACATGTAACCATTCCATTCTTTTAATTTGCAAGTATAGGCGATCAACTCGATTGACAAATCGTCATAATTGTGAGTATTGTAACCAAAATATTTAACTTCCTCAACATCCATTTGTAACTCCTCTTTTAACTCACGTATTAATGATTCTTTTAGGCTTTCTCCATTTTCAATTTTACCTCCCGGAAATTCCCAATAGCCACCGAGAGACTTCTCAGGTTTTCTTCTACATATAAAAACTTTATCGTCGTTGAAAATTATACCACACACTACTCTAATCATAACCATGTATTTTTCTGTGATACTCAAAATTACTTAAATCAATTTTATGAGCTTCTTTTACGGTTAAAGTATTTTCTTCAATATCTCCAAGTATCTGAAAGTCATCATTTACAGTAAAGACACCTTTATCAAACATTACATGATGATTGGGACAAAGACATAAAAGATTTCGCAGACTGTCATCGCCGTTATGTGGTTTACCCAACGGTCTAATGTGAGCACCTTCCGCATAATAACCTCCCTTGGTCTTAATCATTGTGCCACAAACCTGGCATTCATAGTTATATAACTCTTTTACGGTTCTTGCCAAACTTGTATCCCTGACAACCCTTACTACAGTTCCTTGGCGTCTTTTTTTATCCCTTATACCATGATCAAGAATAGCTTCTCGTTTCAAAATCCTAGTAGGATTATTACCAGAGAAGACAAGTTTAAACTTACACATCACAAACTCATGATCTCCAAAAGAAACTAATTCATCCCAATAACTTTCTACATAATACAATCCAGCGTAAACATAACCAGAACTTGGGGATAAAGGAGATTTATGCTTATGTCCAATAATGACTCTAACAGGAATTCCTCTATCACAACTAATCATTAATCCTTTATTGTCATTATGGTTCCATTCTTGGTCTTTTATTTGTTTTCCTTTCGAATCTCTTCCACCAGCTCCAGTATAGATTATAACATCATCATCATCTTCGTCTTTATAACCTCCCGAAAGAACAACAGCTGCAGCTCCTAACTCCTTATCACTATCTATTCCTCTTCCCCAGTAACGATGGAACCTACTAGGCATCATCTCTCTTCTACCTTGGAATAAATGACCTTCCTCATAACCATCTATATCTCCAAAAATTATTTGTCTTGGCATAAAAACTAAAGTGAATGTTTTATATTTTCGAAACTTTCAGAAGATATATCTTCTATATTCTCATTCTTGTATGACCTGATAAAAAAATCTAGTATTAATTTCTCTCCCTCGGAATACTTACTTAAATCAAAAGTATCTAATCGTTCTTTAACTTTCTCCTTTTCCATACCTCTAATAAGACTATTCCCACCAAATTTATAGATCAATTCACCAAATGAATTTTGTGCCACCCTCGAAAACGCAATCCATATTATTCTAATGAAAAGACTATCATCACTTAAAATTTCAGACAAATTGTTCGTGTAAAAATCAATATCGATATCTGATGTAAATAATAATATAAACTTAATTTCATCGAAAGTTTGGTCGGTATAACTTTCTATTAAACTTTTAAATACAGGTCTGCATAAATCTTTTAACTCTTTTTTTAACTCCTCAATAAAAACCTCATTATTATGATCATAACCTAACAAATAAAACCACCTGTAATATGATCTAAATTTCCCTTTTTTCTTTTCTTCATAGGAATTCAAAATTGAATTACCCAAAATCAATGAAGAGGACTTTCTATTTTCACGTATTAATTCAAATATAAACGTCTCTTTAGAGTCATGATAAAAACGTTCTTTAAATATATTTGAGAAAAAATCTAATACAATTGAATACTCGGTTGACGTACCAAAAAAGATAGGTTCTTCGTATGGTAGTTTATTACAAAAACATAGTACAGAGAGATTAATTAAACCCAATCTATCATCATCTGCCACAGTTGATTTAACCATTAACCAATCCAAAAACTTAGGAAGCTGATCTTTTGTTCGAATTTCTTCCAAAATCTTAATATTTTCTTCTACCGAATTTTTAAAAATAAAATCTCGATAAACAACTTCCTTAATGTCTGTATTAGATAATTTCAAACCAAAATATCTATCAAAATAATTCCTATCCGCAACCCTTTTACCTCTTATCAATAAATTAGTTGAATCTTCAGTATACCCTAACCCTCTTTCAACAATAAACAAACTTTTTAAGATGCTTTCAATATCACTCTCTAAACCAAACTTTTCAATATATGATTCAGTTGTTACCTCATTAGAATTATTTATAATTGAGGATTTGTTTTTACGGTGTCTATAGGTCAACTCTTCCTTATTCTCAATAATTTTTCTATATAACTGATGCTGAAAAAGTCTCAAAAATTCAACACGAAGAAAATCCAAAACATTTAGATCATGAATAATTAATGGTAATCTCAATTTTATACTATTACAAAACCTGTAGACATCTCTTAAATTATTGAACATTTGAACAAATTGTTCATTTCGAATTTTACCACTCAATCCAGTTATAATATCAATTGTTTCTGGATCCTTAAAAAGAACATTAAGACTATCAATGAACAACCTCGATAAATCGGTTTTAGATATTGGTGGTAATGTATAATCTATTTGAACAATTTTTTCCATGTACTTTTTTCCAAAATCATTAAATTCTTTTTGCAATGCAGATTCCACTACTTCTAAGTCATATGATAAAATAAAGATTGTATTAGAAAAATTTCCATTCAGTTTTACTAACTGAAAAATATCCGTTATTTCACGAGGGGTTAACCTATCAATATCATCAATTGTTATGTATAACTTAATATTTTTTTCAATCAAAATATCATCTATATCTTTTTTTAATTCAATAAGATTTTTCTCTTGAAAACCATCTTTAAGTAATTTACTCACTGCATTCATTCCCTCCTGAACTCCCGAATGCAAATATTTCACCCAACTTAATCGATCCAAAAATTTGGCAACTTTTTCAGAAACAGCTTTTAGTTTTTCAGACTTACCATTTAACTTTAAAATTAATTCTTTTAGAAAGTACATTTGTAATTCCTTTTGACCAGAGAACATCCAAGGATTAAATCTTAAAACAACAATTTCTTGATTCTCTTCTCCTGATAACTTTTCTATATTATCAATAATAAAGTTTAATAAAGTCGACTTCCCTATTCCCCAAGTTCCATTAATTCCCAAAACCGTACTTTCAGTACTATCTTTAAAAGAATAAACTAAACCTCTAGCAATTTCTTTTGCTAATTCATTTCTTCCTAACTTATCTTTTTGAGGGTCAACTAATGGTAAATCTGTATTCATTTTTTTTAATTTAACTCCTTATATAATAAGGATAATGGTTTGTTCAATCCCAACAAAACCCCGTTGAGAAACGAGGTTTTGAATTTTTGAGAATATATATAATCTCGGGAGGAAAAAAAGAAAGGCTATAATACTAGTGCTAATACCCCAGCTACAATTGGTATGACTACCAAAAATACCACCAGGTAATATGTATTAGCTCTAACTCGCTCTGTTTTTTCTAATAATAATTTCTGAGTATATAGAGCTTCCTTTTGTAAATCTTCTAAGGAATACTCTTTATACTTTTCGTCAAATTTTTGTCTTCTTAGGGATACTTTTTTGGTAGTGGCCATAGTATTTAAGGTGTTGGGATACTAAATTTTTAAGCATCTTTTACTAAAGTAAAAAAGCTTTTTAACTTTTTAATTAATCATTTTTCGCGGAAACGAGGTTTAACAATTTTAAGGAATACAAGTTTAATGATTTTTCAAATCTCTAGCAATAATTGAGACAGATTATTCTATTGCTTTTTATAAATAAATGAGATTGGATTACTCTAAACATATTAAAAGCCAAATTTTAGCCGTAACTCAAATATTGTGATAAATAAAAAAAGCTTCTCAAATTGAGAAGCTTTTTATTCTGGGTGAAAGACCGGGTTCGAACCGGCGACCTCCGGAACCACAATCCGGCGCTCTAACCAACTGAGCTACAATCACCATTTAACTAGCGGGTGCAAATATAATCCTTTTCTTAAATATGACAAAAGATTTTCTTATTTTAATTTACTTAAATTTTCTACCGCAACGTAACGTTCTGTAGTAAAGCCCTCTGCATAATCCACTCCAATAAGCCTCCCCAAGTCTTTTGCTCTGTATTCTACACTTTCTGTAAAGTTTTTACTTGTAATTGGTGTTTCAGGTTCTTTGCTTGAAGGATCAAAAAATTGAGAACTATAAGCCATAACAGAATCTATCTTCTTATCCATGAAACCTGTAACGTCAACCACAAAATCTGGCTCTATATTTTTCCATTGAATGTAGTGATATACAACTTTCGGTCTCCATTTATCCTGCTTCACTCCATCTAACTCCGTTTCAATTTTCACCAAACCACTTAAAAAACAAGAATCTGAAACTACTTTACTTCCTTTTGGATGATCAATATGGCGATCATCAATTGCATTACATAACACAATTTCAGGTCTGTATTTACGAATCATTTTAATGATTTCTAATTGATGCTCTTTATCATTTACAAAAAAGCCATCAGCAAAACCCAAGTTTTCTCTTACTTGAACTCCAAGTATTTGAGCTGCTTTAGCTGCTTCAATATCTCTTAATTCTGCAGATCCTCGTGTTCCTAATTCACCACGAGTTAAATCTACAATTCCTACTTTTTTACCTAAAGAAATTTCTTTAGCAATAGTTGCAGAGCAACCTAATTCTACATCATCTGGATGTGCTCCAAAAGCTAATATATCTAGTTTCATTCTTTACTACTCTTTAATTCTTTTATTTCCTCTTTCGATGTCACTTGGATCGCTATCCTATTATTCAAATATCTTCCGGATCTTGTAGGTGTTAAACAACAAGGATAATTTTGACCGAATCCAATTGTTTTAACTCTCAATGAATCAACTCCTAATTTTACCATTAACTTTTTAATCAAAATAGCTCTTCTATCTGTCAATTTTTGATTATTATCAATGTCACCATCAACGGAAGTATGACTAATTATTAAATAGTTTTTACCATTTGAATTAATATGCTCTACAAGATCCTTCATTGCCTCTAAAGAACCTTCTTTGAAATACGATTCTTTATATTCAAATTGAATTTTCTTTGCTAGATCTTTCAAATATTCATCCTCCTTTTCTTGTTGAGCAGAACTAATAAATGAAAATAGAATGCTCAATACAAAAACAGCTCTTCTTTTCCACATAGTACAATTTTATATCTTCTCTATGGCTTGCTCAATATCAGCAATTAAATCCTCTACCTCTTCAATTCCAACTGAAAAACGAATTAATCCATCCTTGATTCCTTGTTTTGCCCTTTCTTCTGGGGACAATAAGGCATGCGATGTTTGAGATGGACTTAATACAGTACTTTCAACTCCAGCTAAACTCATAGACGGTTTTATCAGCTGTAAATTACGTTGAAATTCCATAGAATTTATTCCTGCCTTTAATTCAAAGGATAACATTCCTCCAAATCCTTTCATTTGTGATTTAGCTAATTCATGATTCTCATGAGAAGTTAAACCAGGATAATACACTTTATCAACATTTGGATTTTGCTCTAAGTATGTTGCCATTTTCAATGCGTTCTCATTTTGACATTTCACACGCAAATTCATAGTTTTAATACTTCTTTCAAGCATCCAAACTGTAAAATCACTTAAACTTCCTCCAAAGTTCTTCGCAATATTCCAAATCTTATCAATATGCTCGTTAGACGCGGCAACTGCTCCAGCTAAAATATCAGAGTGTCCACCCATATATTTCGTTGCAGAATGAATCATAATATCAATACCAAAATCAATTGGAGTTTGATTAATTGGAGAAGCAAAAGTATTATCAATCATAGTAACAATTCCGTTTGCTTTTGCTAAATCTGCTACAGCTTTAATATCAACTAATTTTAACAAAGGATTTGATGGTGTTTCTATAAAAACAACTTTTGTATTCTCACGAATCACCTTTTTAAAATCATCAATATCTAAGCTCTCAGTAAACGTATATTCAATTCCAAACTTATCAAATTCCTCAACTACTAAATTATATGTTCCTCCGTATAACGTTTCTTGTAATACTACATGATCTCCTTTATGCAAAAACGCCATTAAAGTTGTACTTATAGCCGCCATTCCAGAACCAAAAATCAATGCATTTTCTGTTTTCTCTAATGCAGCGATTTTTTTACAAAGTGCCTCTTGGTTTGGCGTATTAAAATAACGTGGATATCTTTTTACATCAACATCATAAAATTGATAAGAAGAAGATAAATATATTGGCGAAACAGCTCCTTTAAACTGTTCATCTTTTAACTCTCCAACATGAGTACAAATAGTGTTTATTCCGTATTTATTTTTAGAATCCATAAACAAAGATTAGGTTAGTAGATAAAGAAATGATTGGTAGCTAAATTACAAAAAGTGAACTATACCTGAACGGTTTTCCACTTTCCTTTTTTGAATAACCACACACCTACTACTGCAATTAAAACTTCAGCTAAAGTAATTGCCCAAAAAACACCTTTTGGACCAAAATCTAGAGTAATTGCCATTAGATATGCGAAAGGCAATTGAAATAACCAAAAACAAATAAAATTGATTAGTGTTGGAGTTTTAGTATCACCAGATCCATTAAACGACTGAATCACAACCATTCCGTAGGCATAAGCAATATAACCAACAGCCATAACCTGTAAACAAAGTGCTCCGTTTTCAACTACTTTTGGATTATCTGAAAACCAACCTAAAAATGTTGGTGCAAAAGCTATATATATGATAGATACAAATCCCATGAAATACGCACAATATTTCCCTGTAATCCACACCGATTTCTCGGCTCTTTCTGGTTGTTTTGCTCCTAAATTCTGACCAACTAATGTTGCCGCGGCATTACTCATTCCCCATGCCGGCATTAACGTAAACATCATTATTCTAATAGCGATTGTATATCCCGCTAATACTTCACTACCAAATTCAGACATGATTCTCATTAACACCACCCAACTCGATGTTCCGATAATAAATTGTCCTATTCCTCCCAAAGAAACTTTTACAATATTGTAAATTAAACTTATTCTCAATACTAAATCTTTCAGCATTAATTTGATTTTCCCACTACCATAAAATAAAATCAATAATTGTGTAATTACTGCTGTTCCTCTACCAATTGTAGTAGCTATTGCCGCTCCTTCCACTCCATATGCTGGAATTGGGCCCAATCCGAAAATGAATATTGGATCTAAAATGATGTTTAATCCATTCGATAAAATTAAAGTCCACATGGCTACGGAAGCATCTCCTGCCCCTCTAAAAATAGCATTAATAAGAAATAGCAACACTACTGTTATGTTTCCTCCGAGTAAAACTCTAGTGTATTCAAATCCTTCTTCAATTAAAGCCGGTTCACCTCCCATAAATTGAAGAATTTCTCTAGGGAATAAAATTCCTATAGCACTAATTCCAATGGAAATTATAATTCCAAGAAATATTACTTGAACAGCTGTTTCATTAGCCTTTTTAATATCCTTCTCTCCTACTCTTCTAGCAATTAATGCTGTTGCCGCCATGCTTAAACCTATTGCTACGGCATAAACTAGGGTTAATACTGATTCCGTTAAACCTACTGTTGCCACAGCATTAACACTTACTCTTGAAACGTAAATGATATCTACTAATGCAAATATTGATTCCATTAGCATCTCCAGTATCATTGGAATAGAAAGCATAAAAACCGCTTTTTTGATACTGCCTTGCGTAAAGTCTTGCTGTTCTCCTAAAACAGCTTCTTTAAATAATTGTAATATATTCTTACTTGAAGTTTGATTGTTTGTCATTGTAATTGTATTGGTAATTGAATCCTTTAAAAGACTAAAGGATGTAACTTAAAATTATATGTCCTACGGGTAGACTTAAACAATCATGCAACAAATATGCAAAAAATTAACGAATAGCTTTCGATAAAATTCAATAAATTCGCTTTCATGATATCTGTTGTTTTACTTGGAGGAGGAAATGTTGCATACCACTTAACTCAAGCATTTTTAGCTTGTAAAGATGTTGATTTGAAACAGTTATATGCAAGAAATGCAAATTCTATTGCTCAATTTCAGAATGATGTTTCTATAACCGATGATTTAAACTTGCTAGTGGATGCCGATGTATATATAATCGCCATTTCTGATGATGCTATTAGTTCAATTTCTTCTCAACTTCCTGAAAACAAACTGGTAACTCATACTTCAGGTAGCGTTGCAATGAATTCTTTAAAAAATACCGGTAGAAAAGGTATTTTTTACCCGTTACAAAGTTTTTCAATAACAAAGCCTGTTAACTTTTCTGAAATTCCAATTTGTATTGAGGCAGAGCAAGACGAAGATTTAAAGTTATTAGAACAATTAGCTCAATTAATTTCGCCGAAAGTATATCAAATCTCTTCAGACCAAAGAAGCAAACTTCATGTGGCGGCTGTATTTGTAAATAACTTTACAAATCATATGTATAAAATTGGGAATGATATTTGCAAACAATATGATGTTCCTTTTGAAGTACTATTACCGTTAATACAAGAAACGGCTTCAAAAATTGAACATGTAGCTCCAAATGAAGCTCAAACTGGACCAGCAAAGCGAAAAGATCAAGAAACAATTCAAAGACATTTAAATTTGCTTGATACTAAGCAAAAAAAAATATATCAACTTATAACAAAATCAATCCAAAATGGATAAAAGCTATAAACAACTTTTTAACGATGTAACAACATTTATTTTTGATGTTGATGGTGTACTTACCAATGGAATCGTAACTGTTTTTCCTAACGGAGAACTAGTTCGACAAATGAATATTAAAGACGGATATGCTTTAAAAGCAGCTGTGAAATCAGGATACCGTGTTTGTATTATATCAGGTGGAAAAAATGAAGGAGTAAGAAAACGATTAGAAGGTTTAGGAATTACAGATATTTATTTAGGAGCACATACCAAAATAGACCAATATAAAGAGTTAGTTGAGAAGTACGATTTAAAAGCGGAAAACGTTATGTACATGGGTGATGATATTCCTGATTTACCTGTAATGGAAAAAGTTGGAATTCCATGCTGTCCAAATGACGCTGTAAGAGAATTACAGGCCATGTCTGTTTATATTTCAGATAAAAAAGGTGGCGAAGGCTGTGCAAGAGACGTTATTGAACAAGTAATGCGTGTGCAACAAAAATGGCACGATAATTTCGATGCTCAATATGATTAATGGAAAACTAACAAATGTTAGTTCTTAAATCAATTAATTATACAATATTTAGAAAGTAAAACAACAAATTAATTATACATGAAAAAAGTAGTATTCACATTTTTCCTTTTCGCCTTAACGGTATCAATTAATGCACAAAGTATTTTTGGTAAATGGGAAAACAGAGACGAAGAAACAGGCAAAGTTGATAGCGTAATTGAAGTTTATGAAAAAGACGGAAAAGCATATGCTAAGATTATAGAGATTACAGATCAAAATAGACAAGATGCGGTTTGTGACAAGTGCAAAGGAAAAAACAAAGACAAAAAAATATTAGGAATGAATATTTTAACTGGACTAGAAAAGGATGGAGATGAATGGTCTGGAGGAAAAATTTTAGATCCTAAAAACGGAAAAAAGTACAAATGTTACATTGAACTTGTTGAAGCGGATAAATTAAAAATTAGAGGATATATTGGATTCTCTTTATTAGGACGAACTGCTTACTGGTTTAGAAAGAAATAAATATTCTTTGAAAGAATTATATTAGAGATTGTCAATTTTGGCAATCTCTTTTTGTTTACAGTGATTTGGTATTCGTTATATTTGGGTTATGCGTTTCAATCATAATATCCTCTTCTATTCTATTATAATCTTACTTCTTTTTTCTTGCTCTCAACAAAAAGAAAAACATACTAACAGTTTAATACATGAATCAAGTCCATACTTACTACAACATGCGCATAATCCTGTAAATTGGTTTCCTTGGGATACTAAATATCTTGAAAAAGCTAAGGAAGAAAACAAACTTGTATTATTATCTATTGGTTATTCTTCATGTCATTGGTGTCATGTTATGGAAGAAGAAACTTTTGAAGATGAAGAAGTAGCAAAGTTCATGAATGAAAACTTTATTAATATTAAAATTGATAGAGAGGAACATCCTGATGTTGATAAGACTTACATGACTGCTGTTCAAATTATGACTGGTAATGGAGGATGGCCTCTAAATTGTGTAATTCTTCCTAATGGTAAACCTGTTTGGGGAGGAACGTACTTTGAAAAAGATGAATGGTTAGAAAACCTGAAAAACATTCAATTATTTTATATCAATAATCCAGAAAAAACTGATGATTTTGCCGAACAATTAGCTAATGATATGAAATCACTTCAAGTGGTTGGCAAGAATAATTCTGAAGCCAATTTCTCTAGAGAAACATTAGATAAAAATGTGAATTTATGGTTTGAAAAATTTGATACTATTAATGGTGGTTTAATAGGTTCAAATCAATTCCCTCGACCAAACAACTATCAGTTCTTATTGCGTTACGCTTATCAAAACAATGATTCAAAGCTTCTTGATTTTGTGACTAAAACATTGGATAAAATGGCTTTGGGTGGTTTACATGATCATTTAGAAGGAGGTTTTGCCAGATATACTGTTGATAACAAATGGCATATTCCACATTTCGAAAAAATGCTATACGATAACGCTCAACTCATCTCATTGTATTCTATTGCTTATCAAATCACTAAAAAACCTTTATATAAAGAAATTGTATACAAGACTATTGAATTTATCGAGAAAGAATTCCATATAAATGGATTGTATTATTCTTCTTTAAATGCTGATAGTTTTAATGAAAATAATGAATTGGAAGAAGGAGCATATTATACTTGGACAAATGGAGAGTTAATTTCATTAATTACCCAAAACAAAAAACTCTTTGATTCGTACTACGGAATTAATGAAATAGAAAAAGTTGAAGGTAAATCAGCATTAGTCAAAAGAATTCCTGATTCTGAGTTTGCCAAAGCAAACAAGATTCCCGTTCAAGAACTTAAAAATCTGGTTATGAATTGGAATAAACAACTTTTAGTGGCAAGACTCAAAAGACAAAAACCTTCGTTAGATACGAAAATTCTAACTTCTTGGAATGCACTTTTATTACAAGGTTATGTTGATGCTTTCAAAGTTTTTGGAGATGAAAAATTTAAAGAAAAAGCCATACAAAATGGATTAGCACTTAAAAATGAAGCTATTGATAAAACTGGGAATGTGTTAAGAACAATTGGAAAAGACAATAAAAAGATTGATGGTTATTTAGAAGACTATGCATTATTGATTAACGCATATATTTCATTGTATCAAATTACACTAAACGAAGATTGGCTCAATATTTCGAATACATTAGCTAAAGTAAGTTTTGATAATTTCTTTGATACAGAACAAGAGCTTTTTAAATATTCAACTAAGAAAAATTCTGGTTTAATTGCTAATAACTTTGAAATTGAAGATATCGTTATTCCTTCTTCTAATTCCGTTATGAGTAAAAACTTACTGTTTTTAGGTCATTATTTTGATAACAAAGAACACATTGAATTGAGTAAAAACATGCTGCATAATATGGAAACGAAAATTGAAAAATACCCACATGCGTATTCAAACTGGTTGGATAATTATTTGAACTTTACAGCTCCATACTATGAAACTGTGATTTGCGGTAAGGAAGCTATTATAAAAACAAAAGAATTATTTCAGAAAAAATATATTCCTAATATGTTGATTTCTGGAAGTACCCAAAAAAGTGAATTACCTCTTCTTTTAAATCGATATAATGCAGACAAAACATTAATTTATGTCTGCGTTAATAAAGCCTGTAAATTGCCTACTGAAGATATTGATAGAGCAATTGAACTCATGAAGAATTGATTTTATATCATCCTCTCTAAAACTAGAGTATGTTAATTACGACTCTCTAGATTCCTGCCTGCGCAGGAATGACAAGTTTCACACAAAAAATCATCTTAAATGTCATTCCCGTGAAAACGGGAATCTCATCACTTCTGTCAAACAGATTACTTCCTTCGTAGAAATGACAGTATTATTTAATCTAACTTTTCTTTTGAAAGAATTACATCATCAATCCAGATTTTTCTAGAACCTCCACCTTTCTGATAATCAACCCAACCCAGCGTTAACTGTTCAAATAGCGGAAAAGTCCAATTTTGATTGTTATCATTAGCTAAACAACCTTTATCAATGTCATTTGCGTTTAGCTCATGTACAAGTTTACCATCAATCCAAAGTTTAGCATTATTTGATTTTCTATCGAAAAACCATTGCACGGAGAACCATTTCTTTTCTGGAATTTTAAATTGAGTATGATGCCAACAATCTGTTTTTATGGGATTTGTATCATAATTCGCCATAATTCTTTTTTGATGCTGTCCTCCATATCTAATTTCAGAATGAAATCCATTTGGAGTTGTACCAGAAGCTTGAATCATCGTCCAATGGACACCATCTGGTGAAGCTTCTTCTACAAACATATACATTGAACCATAAAAGCGTTCTAAAGAAGTGATAGTTTTATTTTCTAATGCAATGAAAGCTCTGTTTTTGAATCCTTCCCCACTCTCAAAACAAATTGATTGTTTTCCTGAATGGGATTTTGAAGCATCTAGATACACTTTCCCTGCTCCACTTTTACTCCACTCATCTAGAGATTCATTCTCAAAATCATCAGTGAAAACAATAGTAGAGTTGGTACAATTACTTAGAAGAATACTCAGGATTAAAAAAAAATATATTACCCTTTTATTCTGTAACACTTTCTGCTCTTTTTTCCTGTAATTCTTGCTCAATCTCTTTCATCACTCCAGGAGTCAAAGGATAAAATAACAATGCCACTACACCTAGTAAAACAAATAATCCCGGAACAACACTCATGTTCAATTTTATTCCTTCTAGCATCTCAGGAGTTTTCACCAAAGCTTGTCCATCATAATTATAGAAATTCAATACGGCTAAAGTTATCGCTCCTGCCATTCCCGAACCAAATTTCATTGCAAAAGTACCAGCAGAGAAAATTAATCCTGTTGCTCGTCTACCGTTTTTTAATTCAGAATAATCTGCTGAATCCCCCAACATTGCAAAAAATAAGATTGGCATTAATCCCGCACCAAATTCAGATAGAATTCCTAGGATGAAAATTGATCCAATTTCATTTGGTTCTAACACATACATTGCTCCAGCGAAACCAGCTGAAAACAAAATACTCAACATAAACAATCTTACTTTTCCAAAATACTTTGTTAATGCCGGAGCAAAAACTGTTGAAATCATTGATATAACTAATAACGAAAGTAGATACAATCCAGCTAATCCGTTTTTACCTCCCCATTCAGTTAATGCTCCAAAGAATCCATTTTCATCTTGCACATAATGCGTAAAATAATACATGATTGAACTTTGCTTGATAATATTATAGGTTACGAACACAAACCCGATAAACAATAAAATCAACCAAGGTCTATTTGTAGAAAGATCTTTATAATCTTTAAAAATATCATCTGTTTTAACTGCTTTTACACGTTCTCGAGTAGTATAAAAAGTAATAAACGAAAAAGAAGCTAAAATAAATGCTAGTACATACATAGTGTATTGATATCCTAAATTCTCATTTCCTTTCCCAAGGAAATCAACTAAAGAAATCACACCAACAGTAGCGATTATTCCTCCAAGATATGCTCCAAAGAAACGATAAGATGACAACACAGTTCTCTCCTTAACATTTTGCGTCATTACACCCATTAATGCAGAATAAGGAACATTATTCGCGGTATAAGCTAATGTGTAAAATATCGATGTTGCATAGGCCCAAAATAGTTTACCTGACAAACCTAAATCTGGAGTTGTAAACTGTAATACTAATGCCACTCCAAATGGTAAAGCAGTCCATAATAACCAAGGTCTGAATTTCCCCCATTTTGTCCTTGTTCTATCAGCGATATTCCCCATTATCAAATCAGTAATACCATCACCTAAACGAATTACTAGAAGTAAGGTTGCAACCGCAGCTGTTCCTAGACCAAAAACATCCGTATAAAAAATGGGTAAAAAAGGACCGATAGTTCTCCATGCAATATTTGCAGCAGTATCACCTAATGCATATCCTATTTTTTCTTTGATTGATAATTTCGTTGTTTCCGACATCTTATATTTTTATTTGTTCGATATTCAATTATACAATTAAGCTTAGTAAGCTAACAATAAAAAAACTACTTACAGCTAAAATTGTAGTCATTATTGTCCAACTTTTAAACGTTTGCTTTTCATTAAGTCCGAGATATTTTCCCACTAACCAAAACCCGCTATCATTTACATGAGACATGATTGATGCACCTGAAGCAATTGCAATCACCAACAATGCTTTATCAATTTGAGTGATATCTGTATTAATTAATAAAGGAGCTGTAACCCCAGCTGCTGTGATCATTGCAACTGTAGCAGAACCTTGTAATATCCTTACTAAAACCGCTATAAAAAAACCAAAGAACAACATACTAATTCCCATTGTAGCAAAGTAATTTGCCAACATTTCTCCTGTTCCTGTATTGATCAACATTTGCTTAAAAACTCCTCCTGCACCAGTAAGCAAAATAATCAAACCAGCTGGTCCCATAGAATTTGTAGCGATTTTTAGCAATTCATCTTTAGACAATCCTCTTTTGATTCCCAATACGTACCAAGCAATTAAGTTCGCAATTATTAAAGCTACAAACGGATTTCCAATCATTGCCATCCATTCTTTAAATTGGATACTAATACTATCATTAGAAACTAATGGACTATTTAAAACCGTATTTCCAATAATTAGCACAATTGGAATTCCAATAATCAATAAAATCAGCCGAACTGCAGGATAATCTTTTGCTTCTTGTTCATTCAACTCCATCTTTGGAGCTTCTATGTAAATTTTCTTTGAAATGTAATTAGCGAATATTGGTCCGCTTAAAATAGCGGTTGGAACACCAACTATAAATCCAAATAAGATAACCCAACCTAAATCTGCTTTTAAAATATCGGCAACAGCTACGGGTCCTGGAGTTGGTGGAATAAAAGAATGTGTAATTGCTAAACCTGCTAATAAAGGAATTGCATATAACAACAATGACTTTTTAGTTCTTCTTTGTAAAGAATAAACTAGAGGAATTAAAATGATAAATGCAACATCGAAAAACACTGGAATTGCAATAAAAAAACCGGCTAACATTAACGCCCAAGAAGCACGTTTATCTCCAAATTTTGACAATAAATAATTTGCTAATGCTTCAGCTCCACCGGACTGTTCTAATATGGATCCAAAAATAGCTCCTAATCCTACTACGAGTGCAACAAAACCTAGCGTACTTCCCATTCCTTGCTGCATTGTTGTAATAATTTCTTTTGGTGGCATTCCCGCAACAATACCTACCACAATACTAGCAATTAATAATGAAATGAATGCTTGAATTTTAAATCGTAGAATTAAAACTAATAGAATTAGTACTCCAGAAAAAACAGCTAACAATAAATTATAATCCAACATAATTAACTCCAGTTATGATGAAACATTTTATCTTGTTCAGCATCTACACGTTGAAATTTATGTGCTCCAAAAAAGTCACGTTGTGCTTGAATCATATTTGCCGAAGATTGCTCCGTTGTCATGGCAACCCAATAATTATAAGCTTCATAAAAACAAGGAATACTTATTCTTGCTTTCAAAGCATAATCAATTACATATGGCATTGCTGTTTCGTTCTCATGTAAAATTTCTAAAATTTCTTTGCTTTCAAATAAGTTATTTCCAGCTTTCAAAATTTCACTAAAGGCTTTAATCTTTTCAGACTTTATAATACAACCACTTGACCAAATTCTACAAATCTCAGAAAGATTTAAATTCCAATTGTACTCTTCAGACGCAGACTGAATTAACTGCAATCCTTGTTGTAAATTAATTGTTCTAGCAAAATCATATGCTCGTTCTAGTAAATCGATATTCATTTCATTGTTGATCTCACTACTTCTTACATCTTTAGATAATTTCACCCTCGTTTCCTTAAAAGAAGAAGTGTAACGAGCATACACAGCAGCAGTTTTCATGGTTGTTGGAACACCTAATTCTAATGCTGAAACACTTGACCAAGATCCTGTTCCTTTATTACCTGCTTTATCCAAAATTAAATCCAAAAGACTTGAATTCTCTTCTTTTTCCAGAAGAATTTTAGATGTAATTTCCAATAAATAACTTGACAAATTACCGTCATTCCATTTAGAAAAAATTGCAGAAATCTCTTCATATGATTTAGTCACAGACAATAAAGCATATAATTCTGCTAGTAATTGCATGTCAGCATATTCAATTCCGTTATGCACCATTTTCACAAAATGTCCTGCTCCATTCGGACCAATATAATTACAACATGGATTTCCACTTTCATCTTTTGCAGCAATGAGATTCATATAGGAAGCTACGTAATCATATCCTGTTTCACTTCCTCCAGGCATTAAAGACGGACCTTTCAATGCTCCTTCTTCTCCACCAGAAACTCCTAGGCCAACAAAATGGATTTGTTTGTTTTTTAACGAATTCACCCTTCGCTCAGTATCTTTATAATGCGAATTTCCTCCATCAATTAAAACATCTCCTTCGTCCAAAAAAGGAACAATATTATCAATTACCAAATCAACAACATTCCCAGCTTTTACCATCAATAAAATTTTACGAGGTGTTTGTAGTGATTTTACAAAATCTTTCAATTCTGTAAATCCAGCTGCATTATTGTTATCAGTTTCCTTTAGAAAATTCTCCACCATTCCTTTTTCTGCTCCTTCATCTCTATTATACACCGAAACAGCAACTCCTTTATCCAACATATTCAAAGCAAGACTTTTACCCATTACTCCAATTCCAAAAATTCCAAAGTCTGATTTTTGCATTTCTCTTAAAATTTCGTTTGTAATATCTTCTGGTGATTTTTCACAGCTCACCTTTATTCCGTAATTGGGAATTTCAAGTGTATCAAATTGAGATTGTAGTAAAGTAGCATCCATAAAATGATTACTTCTTGTCTCAATTCTTTTTTTAATTAAATCAAAACTACCTTCTAAAAACACCCATTGAATTGTGGTTATATTATCAGATAAGATTTTTCTATACTCTTCTTTTAAAGCAGAACAAGCCAAAATAGCACCGCCGCTTTTTATCCTCGTTTTCAACTCAGCATTTAAAGCTTGTAACCATGGTAAGCGATCATTATCGGTTAACGCTTCACCTCGACTCATTTTCTCAATATTTGCTTTTGGATGAAAATCGTCAGCATCTAAGAATGGGATTTCCATTCTTTGTGATAACGAATTTCCAATGGTTGATTTTCCACAACCACTCACTCCCATGACAACAATAAGATTACTCATATCTAAAACTCGCTTTTAAACCTTCTGATGCATTTTTTCCTATCCAAACATTAAAATCTCCTTTCTCAACATCGTATGTAAGCTCACTATTGTAATACTTTAAATCTTCGAGATTGATTTCAAAAGAAACTGTTCTTTTTTCTCCCGATTGTAAAGCAATTCTTTCAAATCCTTTTAACTCTTTTACAGGTCTAGTTATGCTTCCAACAACATCTTGAACATACATTTGAACAAGCTCTTCTCCTTGCCTTTTTCCTGTATTTTCGATATCAACAGATACTTTAATATTCTGATCTTTTAAAATTTTATCTGAAGACAGTTTTAAATTAGTGTACTTGAATTTTGTATATCCTAAACCATAACCAAAAGGAAAATGTGGTGTAAATCCAGCATCTAAATAATGAGAAGTGTTTCCTAAAGAACTTTGCCAAGCTCCGATAGGAATACTATCGATATGAACAAATTCTTTAGAACTCGCTGGTCTACCTGTATTTTTATGATTATAAAATAATGGTAATTGACCTGCTACTTTTGGCCACGTAATTGGTAATCTACCACCTGGTTCTTTGTCTCCAAAAACCATATCAAAAATAGCTGGCCCACCCATGGTTCCAGGATGCCAAGTCATTAAAACTGCATCAACATCATCAACAATATTAGTTATTGTAATCGGTCTTCCCGCCATAATCACTAAAACAATTGGCTTATTTGTTTTCGCTAGTTCTTTGATTAGTTTTTCTTGAGCTCCAGGTAAATTAATATTTGATCTACTATGGGCTTCTCCTGATAATATTGCTTCTTCTCCTCCAATAAATATAATTACATCAGATTGTTTAGCAGCTAGCATTGCATTTTGAAACTGAGTCTCTGATATATCTCTACTGTATGATAATGTTTCAACAAATTTGAAATCTACTTTTTTCCTTTGAAAAGCATTAATTGGAGTTATCGTATGTTCTTTTTCTCCATCAAACGTCCAAGTTCCTAGTTGCTCTCGTGGTTTGTCAGCTAATGGACCAATAACTGCAATTTTAGTATTCTTATTCAAAGGAAGAACATTGTTTTTATTTTTCAATAGAACCGAACTTTTAACAGCAGCCTCTTTAGCTAATTCTAAATGATTTTTCGCATATAAAACTTCAGTTGTGTTCTGAACTCTATTGGCATTCTCAAAAAGGCCCATTCTAAATTTTACTCTCAAAATATCTGCAACCAATTCATTGATTTGCGTTTCTGTTACTTTTCCTTCGTTCAATAATTCTTTCACATGATTCTCATAAGATTTACTGGTCATTTCCATGTTTAAACCAGCGTTTATTCCAATTTCTGCCGCATGCTTTTCATCTTTAGCAAAACCATGAGGAATCATTTCGATAACAGAATCCCAATCACTAACAACGAATCCATCAAACTGAAATTCATCTCTTAAAATATTACGAAGTAAATGTTTATCACCAGAAGCTGGAATTCCATTGGTTTCATTAAAAGAAGTCATTACTGTTTGACTACCAGCTTCAAAAGCAGATTTAAATGGAGGTAAATACACGTTATGCATTAATTCTTTATTAATTATTGCTGTATTATAATCCCTTCCACCAATTGCAGCTCCGTAACCAATAAAATGTTTTGCACAAGCAATTAAACTTGTTGGATCGTTTAAACTATCCCCCTGAAAACCTTTTACATATGCTTTTCCTAATTGAGAAGCTAAAAACGGATCTTCTCCTGGAGATTCTGCAACTCTTCCCCATCTGCTATCTCGAGAAATATCTAACATTGGAGCAAATGTCCAACGTATCCCGAAAGAAGAAGCTTCTATCGCAGCTACTCTTGAGGAAGATTTTGCCACTTCAGTATCCCAAGAGGCTGCTAAACCTAAGGGAATTGGAAAGATTGTTTTGAATCCATGAATAACATCTCTTGCAAAAATTAATGGTATTTTATTAGGGCTTTCTTCTGTAGCGATTTTCTGTAACTCATCAACATAATCTTTATTCATTACGTTTAAAAACGCACCTACTTTTCCATCACGAACCGCTTGTTTTAAAGATTCAGGTAAACTTCCTTTTACTCGACTTGATGTTCCTCTCAGGTTTAATTGTCCAATTTTCTCATCTAATGTCATTTTAGAAAGCAAGTCGGTTACTCGTTTTTCTAATTCAGCATCTTTCGGAGTTTTATTGGAATTAGAATCAGTTTTACAAGCACCCAAAAAAGTTGCAATACATATTGCTATTGTAGTTAATTTTTTCATTTTTAAATTGATTCGGTTTAGTTAAGCTGAGCCGTTTTAAAATTTGGTGAATTAAAAAAACTTCCTTTCACACCTTTTTCTTTCAATTGAACTTTAAATACAGAGCCCGCTAATGGGAATTTCTTATGCTCTTCATCTGTCATATCTAAACTTGCCGTTGTGATATATAAAACATCTAAATTCTTTCCACCAAAAGCACATGAAGTAACATTGTGCGCAGGAACTTTAATCTTCTTAATTAATTTGCCTGTATTAGGATTGTAATTTGCTACCGCATTTCCATTCCACATTCCTACCCAAAGCATATCATTTTCATCGATAGTCATTCCATCTGGAAATCCATCTTTTGGATCTATAGTAACAGCAACACGTTCATTGGTAATTGTATTCTTCTTGTTATCAAAATCAAACGCTTTAATTTGACCTGTTGGTGTATCTATGTAATACATTGTTTTTTTATCACTAGTCCATACTATTCCATTCGAAATTGTAATATTCCCTAGCATTTTATTCGCGTTTCCAGATCCATCGATTTTATACAAATTTGCCTTTGGATGCGTTTGAGGTAAATGCATTGAACCTACCCATAAATTCCCGTTTGGATCACATTTACCATCATTAAATCTATTTTCCGTAACATCTGACTCAACATCAGACAATAAGGTCAATTCATTAGTATTCGTGTTTACGATATAGATCCCATCTTCAAGAGCTACAACCGCACTATTCTCTTTATTCGCAGGAACAACAGTTCCAATTCTAGAAGGCATTTCTATAGTCTTATTCTCCTCTGTTTTTGGAGAAAATATGTGTAATTTTTTCCCTTCAATATCTACCCAATACAATTCTTCTGACTTGTAATTCCAGAAAGCACCTTCACCTAATTGAGCATTTATTTTAAATGCTAACTCTACTTTACTTTCTTCCTTTTCATTTGTTTTACAACAAACTAAAAGACTTAGTAGAACCAGTAATCCTATTTTTTTCATTATTTCTTATTGACTTTAATAAACTCCAGATAATCATTGTTCTTTACCGAAATGATATGAGGAATATTTCCAATTGATATTTTCTTTAAATCTTTTACATCACCTGAAGTGTAGAATCCAGTTTCCTCAACAGACAAAGCTTCGAATTCACCTTTTCCATTTCCTTTTAAAACTAGTCCGTAACTACCGTCGTTACGTGGAGTTTCAACTTCGGAATTATAGAGGTTCCCCGCAATTATTGCATCCATATTCCCGTCGTTATTAATATCTTCTGTAATGATCTGCTGTATACTAGAAAACTGTGCTTCCATTGGAAGTTTATGCAACACAAATTGATTTCCTTTATTTTCTAGATAAACACTAGCGAAGGATTTAACTTGATAATGCAATGCATCTTCTAAATTCTTTTTACCGTAAACATCTATTAATGTTGCCTTTGAAAAAGAATCATAACTTTTGAATTTCTTTTTTATTCCAGAAATCTGTTCTGATGAACACTGCTTTCCTCTTACCGGATATTGCTTTCCTTTATTATAGTAACTTAACACAATATCAGAAGTGAAATTTTTATCGAAATCTTTGGCATAAATATCAAAAGTTGCGTCTTCTGAAGCTTTATATTTATAGTTCAGACCATTATTTCCGAGGATATAATCCATATCTCCATCATTATCGAAATCAGCTTTCTGAATACTCCACCACCATCCTGTAGCGTCTTTTGTTAATCCTAACTCTTCAGAAACCTCTTCAAAAACTCCTTTATTATTCTTAAATACTTTGATCGGCATCCATTCACCAACAATTATAAAATCATCCCAAGAATCATTATTAAAATCAGTCACGACAGCACTTGTAGCCATTCCTAAACCAAGTAAACCTTGAGCAGAATTATTCGTTACATTTTCAAAATTTATAGTGTTTGAATCGGAAGTATTCTTTAATAAAAATGAAGAAGCAGGTAATGGATATTTACCTGGAATTTGTCTACCAAGAACTAAAAGGTCTTGTTTTCCATCTTTATTAAAATCAATATTATATGCTTTGGATCCACTTGAATATAATTCTGGTAAAGAATTAGAAGTATCTTCAAACTCACCTTTACCGTTATTGATGTAGAGCTGATCTTTTAATCGTTTTGAATCTTCTTCAAACTCATAACCTCCACTTACAACATATAAATCCAAATCATTATCATTATCCACATCAAAAAATAATGCACCAACATCTTCCGATAATTGATTTTGCTTAAATGCGTTTTGATTTTGTTTCTCGAAACCAGTTGTAGTTTGGAAATACAATTCACCTGATTTTCCATAAGCTCCACCAACAAAAACATCATCTAATCCGTCCTTATTAATATCAGCAACTTCAATTGCCGGACCTAATGTTGACATTTTATGAGGAAGTAAAACCTGAGTTTCAAAATCGTCATGTAAATTTTCGGTATGTTTAATCTTGTTGTTGAAGTTTGAATTCGCTGTAAAGACCTTTTCACCAACACTTCCCTGCACATGATTTTCAGTAGCTTCCTTATAATCAAAAACTAGAGTTTGATTAGATGTTAAGTCCTTTATGATTTGAGACTTCTGAGTATTCCACTGCACTTTAACACTATCAACATTCATCTTTTTATTCAAACCAAAATGTAATTCTGGAGCTACAGAAGACTGAAAACCTCTAGTTAGCGTTAACTCTTGAACTTGCTCTGAATCCTTTGAATAAACGAACACTTTTGCACCTAAACCGAAAGTGTTTTTCTCGTTTCCTTTCAGTTTTACCTTTAAGAAGTTTTTATCTTTAGAAGAAGTATTTTCAAATATGGTTGCTTCCTCATCAATATTATTTACAATAACTTCTAAATCACCGTCATTATCTAAGTCCGCATAAGCTACTCCGTTCGAAAATCCTTCATGAGAAATTCCCCAATCGTTATTTACTTTTTTGAATTCAATTCCTCCTAAGTTTTTAAACATGAAATTGTCTATTTTCTCACTAGGAATCATTTTTGTTTTTTCTAAAAGAGAAACTTCCTTAAATTCTTCACCATCGATTTTATTAAAGAAATCTTTATTATTCACCTCTCTTCTTGTTCCGTTAGTTACATATAAATCTTTGTATCCATCATTATCAAAATCTGCAAATAATGGAGCCCAACTCCAATCTGTAGAAGATGTCCCTGTTAATCGTGAAATATTAGAGAACTTCGGAACTCCGTTTTTGTTATACCCAGAATTCAATTGTAAACAATTGTGCATGTATTGATAATGGAAACCGTACAAAACAGTTTCATAAAACAATCTTGGATTCATACTTGACATGTTAGCTTTTTGCCTTCTATTATCATCTGAATCCATGTCAGCTTGAAAAATATCTAAATGACCATCATTATTGATATCGGCAATATCGATTCCCATTCCGTAAAAAGCAGTTTGAGAAGTTGCTTCTTTAACTACTTCTTTAAAAGTACCATCTTGGTTATTGATGTACATAAAATCTGGAATACTATAATCGTTTGACACGTATATATCTGTCCAACCATCATTGTTCAAATCAGCAGCAGAAATACCCAGTGAAAAACTATAATTTTTCACGCCAGCCTTCTCTGTAACATCAATAAAATTCCCATCTTGATTCTCAAATAATTTATCCGATTCAACATCTTTAACATTTTGCATTCGATGTTTATAAATCATATTTGGAGTTGAAGGATGTGCTATTGGATAATTGGCTAAATACATATCTAAGTCACCATCATTGTCATAATCTAGAAATGTAGCTTGAACAGAATTTCCTTCGTCAGCTAAACCATATTTTTCTGCAGATTCAGTAAATGTATTGTCTTTATTATTGATAAATAATTGATTCTTCTTATTCCCATCTTTACCTGCAACAGAACAATAAATATCTAAATAACCATCGTTATTAATATCTATCATTGTAGAACCTGTGTACCATCTTGAATCACCGGTAATTTTGGCTGATTCTGAAATATCTTCAAAAGTTAAATCTCCTTTATTAACATATAATTTATTTGAAACTTGATTTCCTGTAAAGAAAACATCTAACAAACCATCATTATTAACATCACCAACAGACACTCCTCCTCCCATGTATATTGAGGTATACTTAAAATAATTTAAAGAATCAGTCTCTGTTAATGTATTACTGAAATGAATTTGTGATTTACTCGAGGAAAGCTGAACAAACTTTTTTCTGTTACTTTTTGGATTTTCAACTTTGGTACAACTAATAACAATTAGTACAAGTAAAAAAAGCGTAGCTACTTTTTTCATTATGGAATAAGATATAGGTTAAAATTAGTAAAGCAGTATGCACTTTCATACTGCTTTACTTATAATTAGATTATTAATTCAAATACAATCTACAAATAATCTAAGTTCACAAACTTAATATCCTGGGTTCTGATCCGCAGCGGTTAACTCAGAATTTTTATCGATTTCTGTTTGTGGAATAGGATATAAATTATTCTTAACTGAATAACCCGTACCTGATAATTCTGTTGAAGCTCTTCCCCAACGAACTAAATCCCAAAAACGTTGACCTTCGTGAGCTAATTCTAAAAACTTCTCATTTACAATTGCATCGAATAAATCGTTTCCTGCAGTTGAAGATGGAATATCTGCTAATCCAGCCCTATTTCTAATCTTGTTTAACTCAATTCTTGCTTGAGGATCATTTCCTGACATGTTATAAGCCTCAGCAGCTAATAAAAGAACCTCTGCGTATCGTAATAATCTGAAGTTAGTACTATAGTTTAATTCTCTAACTCCATCTGCACTTGTATCTTCTGATTTTGTAGCATATTTAATTCTAATTGCTCCTTCGTAATCCCAAATAACTCCACCTGTTGCGGCAGATGCATCCACTGATCCTCCAGCCGCAATTAATTCAGCTTCTGTCATTAAAGTTGCAGATTTACGATTTGTATCTCCAGCTGCATCAAACGCCATAGCAAGTTTATTCGTTGGTAAATTAAAGCCCCATCCATTCAATAATCCAATAGAACCTACTCCGAAAATACCATCTCCTCTAGGTCCCATTAACTGAATATGTAAGTTACTTTCATTTCTTCCTCCCCAAGCGATATTTCCCCAATCTCTACCAGTAGTAGAAATGTATCCAATCTCTAATAAAGATTCAACACCAAACTCGTTACTTACAGACCAAACATCTGCGATATTTGATTGTAAATCGTGAGATGGATTATTAATTACTGATTCAAAGAAAGGAACTGCTTCTGCATACTTTTCTTGGAATACTAAAACCTTACCCATTACAGCTTGAGCCGCTCCTTTAGAAACTCTAAACGAATCAGCAACTCCTGATTTTTCAGGTAAATTTGTAATTGCATCTCTTAAATCATCCTCTATTGCCACATATACGTCAGCACGTGAAGATTTCGCTAATCCAAAATCTTCCGCTCCTTTTGGAACAGTTAATCTCAATGGAATATCTCCAAACATTGTTGTTAATTCGAAATAACACCATGCTCTGAAAAACTTAGCTTCAGCAATAGCTCTATCTTTATTACTTACATCGCTATCGGCTAAATTTTCAATAATTAAATTAGACATAGCAATTGTTCTGTAGAATAAATTCCACATGCTTTCAATTGATGGATTAGACGTTGCTACATTTGCGTAATCGTCTATATCTTGTAATTGCGCTTGATCATTAGAGTTACCTCCAGCACAGTTTGCATCATCTCCAGGTAATAATTTCACTAAAAATGCACTATGCCAATCTCTACCATAGTTATACTGCATTAAATCGTAAACACCGATCACAGCTTGCTCAACATTATCTTCTTCTAAGAAGAATGTTTTTAAATCCTGTACGTCTTCACGAGGATTATTCGTAAAATCCTCACTACACGAAATAGCACCTAGAAACATTATAAATGCTATAAAATAAATCGCTTTTTTCATTTTTTATTGTAAGTTTTTAGTCTTTAAAAGTTAAGAGAAAATCCAAATAATGCTCTTCCAGCAGTTGGATAATATCCTCTATCAACACCTATATCATTAAATCCAAAATTTCCAATTTCTGGATCAAGTCCCTTGTAGTTTGTGAATGTAAAAATATCATCAAATGAAACATACATTCTTAAACTACTTACGTGTAATTTTTCAGTTATACTTTGTGGTAAAGTATACCCTAATTGAATTTGTTTGATTCTCATAAAAGATCCGTCTTCAACAACTAAGTCTGTATCATAAGCCGATGCAACATTTGCTGCCGATGGAAAAGTCGCATCAGTATCTCCAGCTCCTGTCCATCTTCCTTCAAAGAAGTGTAATGGCTTATTTGTAATAGGACGAGAAGGTTGATGGTAAGTTGCAATGATATCATTTCCTACTGTTCCTTGGAATTGAACATTAAAATCAAATCCTTTATAACCTAATCTGATATTACCACCGTATAATAAATCTGGATGTGGAGAACCAATCATTGTTTTATCATCATTAGTTACACTTCCATCTCCATTAGTATCAACTCTGATAATTTCACCTGTAGCAGGATCGATTCCATCAGTTTTATATCCATAGAAATACCAAGCTGGCAATCCTTCTGTAAATCTAGTTACACCATCAGCATTTTGAGGTGCTCCTGCTCCTACAATAGAAGTTCCTTCTGGTACAAATTGAATTTCAGTTACCTCGTTATCTAAAGTAGATAAGTTTGCATTTATCTGGTAACTGAAGTCACTTTCTGTAGTATCAGAATATCCTATTTCAAATTCGAAACCTTGGTTTACAACTGTACCTCCGTTAAAATCATTTGAAACGAAACCTGCAGATCCAGGAGTAATTAATTCACCAGCAACAAACGCTAAATCGTTAGTTGTTTTCTTGTAATAATCTGCTGTGAAATTTAATTTACTATTAAAAGCTCTTAAATCAACACCAAATCCTAATTGTTCTGAAGTTTCCCAAACTAAGTTTTCATTTGCAAATCCAGTAATTTGAGCTCCTACATTTCCTAAATAGTTTAATTCTAAACCTCCAACTTGATTTGTAATTGCAATTATATCAGCATTACCTCTTAAGTTGTTTTTATTTCCATTTTGTCCCCAACTTCCTCTTAATTTCATATAATTAATTGGTGAATCTTCTTTCCAGAAATCTTCTTTCGAAACTAACCAACCAGCAGAAAATGATGGAAAAACTGCAGCTCTATTTCCAGCAGGGAACTTATCCGACTTATCTCTTCTGATAGATGCTTCGAAAAGATATTTTTCCATGTAGTTGTATGATAATCTACCGTACATTGAAACTAAATTATCTCTAAAAGTTAACTGCCTTGGTGAAGTTGGATCAAAAACCGTAGTTGGTGAGTTGATATTGAATCCATTAAAATCATCTACAGCAATAGAATAAGCTTCATTTGTAAAAGCTGGTCTTCTACTTTGTTCTGCTGAATAACCTGCTAATAATTTGAAGTTATGGTTATCAAAAGATTTTTCATAAGTGGCAAAGTTTTCCCATAACCACCTTCTGAATCTTTGTTTAGATCTATTAATATTATACTGAGTGTTTGCCGCTTCTGAAGCAACATAATAAGCATTCGTATTTCTTTGGTTTAAAAACTGGTTTTGCTCATAACCATATCTCGACGTAAAAGTCAGTCCTTCTAAGATATTAAATTTACCATAAATGGTTGTTAAAAACTGATCATTTTCATTAAGATTTTCTTGAATAGCATTTGCATAGGCCACTGGGTTAATTACCTCACCAGTAGAATATGCAGGATAACCGTATACATTACCATCTTTATCTCTTAATACCGGAACTCCATTTGCTGCTGAACGATCGAATACATCAACTGGAACTCCGTTGGTATAAATGACTGGAGTTAAAGGATCAATAATTAACATATTTTGAATCACACCTCTCGTATCACTATTCTCAACAATTCCTTTTCTATCAATAAAAGATGTATTGGAATTCACACCAATTTCTAACCAATCTGTAACTTGGCTTTGAATATTTAACCTGAATGTATTTCTCTTGAAAGTTGAATTATCTCCAACAACAACACCTTCTTGGTTCGTATGTGAACCTGAAAAATAGTAAGAAGTATTTTTCATTGAACCTGATAAACTAACATCATAACGTTGCATAAAAGCAGTATCAAAAGTTTCATCAATCCAATTTGTATCAACTCCATTATTCACTACGGATGCATTTCCTGCTTCATTTAAATACGTAACGAATTGATTTGCATTCATTAATTCCATATTTGTATTTACAAATTGAAATCCTACTTGAGTATTAAAGTTTACTTGTAATTCTCCACTCGTTCCTTTTTTAGTAGTCACAATAATTACCCCATTCGCACCTTCTGTACCATAAATAGCAGCTGATGCAGCATCTTTTAACACCTCAATATTTGCAATATCCGATGGAGCAATATTATCAATTGTAGATACTTTCATTCCATCTACAATAAATAATGGATCAGCATTTCCACTAGAACCTGTACCTCTAATTCTAATTTTAGTTCCAGAACCCGGCGAACCCGAAGATGAAGATACTGTAACACCTGATGTTCTACCTTGTAGTACTTGATCAACTCTTTGATTAGAAATACTCTTTATCTCTTTACTATCAATACTAGAAATTGCTCCAGTTACTAAACTTTTCTTTTTAGTTCCATAACCGACAACAACTACTTCTTCAAGAGTATCGGAATCTTCTTCCAATGTAACATTAATCGTAGTTCTACCATTTACTGGAACCTCTAATGTCTTATATCCTATAAAACTAAATATTAAAACATCGTTTGGTTTTACGTTTTTAATGGTAAAAGTACCATCAAATCCAGTTTCTGTTCCACGAGTAGTTCCTTTAACTAATACATTTACACCTGGGAGCTCTCCAGTGACGTCAGAGACTACTCCTTTTACATCTTGTGCATGCACCGCTAAGGTGGCAGAAAAAGCAAGCACTAGTAAAAAATACTTAAAGATATTTTTTTTCATTTTGATAATTAATTTGGCGTTTTTTTGACTAAAAAGTAATTATCTGTTTTAGAAATTATCATAAAAATAAAACTAATATGTCAATTTCATAATCACTTTGATCTTAAAACTAATTTGTTTTACACAAAAATATATCCAATATTAACAAATCATTAATATAATTTTATCAATCATTAATAATTTTTTAATATTGTTACACACAAAACAAACAAACCGATGAATAAAAATATCCACAGAGAGATAACTCAGCTCTCTCCATCAGACAGTTTTTTAGTTTATTATAGAGTAAAAGATGAATTTGATTTCCCATTACATTTTCATCCAGAATACGAACTAAACTTTATACATAAAGGTAAAGGTGTAAGACGTGTAATTGGAGACCACATGGGAGAAATAGGTGATTACGAATTAGTATTAGTAGGACCTAATCTTCCTCATTGCTGGGAGTTACATAATTGTACTAATAAAGAAATACACGAAATCACGATTCACATTCACAGCGACTTACTAGATGAAAAACTCCTATCACGCAGAGTTTTTAAATCAATAAGAGATATGCTAAACAGATCTATACACGGCATTTCTTTCTCTGAAAAAACAATCAAAGAGCTTATGCCTAGATTAATGGAACTACCTAAAACCTCAGGTATAGACTACTTTCTAGAGTTTATCTCTATACTACACGACCTATCTAATTCAAGAAACCAAAAACTTCTATCAACCTCATTTTCAAATTATAATGATTTTGAAAATAGCGGTAAAATCAAAAAAGTTTACGAATTTGTACAAAACAATTTTCAAAGAAAAATATCACTTGATGAAATTTCTGAATTAGTAAACATGACTCCTGTTTCGTTTAATAGATTCATAAAAAAGAGAACCGGAAAAACATTCGTATCCTATATCAACAACACCAGGATAAGCTACGCAAGTCGCTTATTATTAGAAACTGACCTAAGTGTTGGCGAAGTAGCATATAAATGTGGATTCAATAATCTCGCAAACTTTAACAGGATGTTTAAAAAGATTAAAAACAATACACCAAGCGAGTTTAGATCTGAATTCAACGGAATTCAAAAAGTATTCTAATACTTTTTAATCAAATAAAATTCATTTTTTGACTTTTAAAATAAAAAAAGTACCATATTTTGATTATTTGAGCACATATATTCAAACTAATCTATCATAAATTTACGTCACTTTTCTAAATTATAAATTCATGAAACATCATTTGAGAAAAACAATACTAACTTGTACAGTGTCAACACTATTTCTTTTCGGATGTTCAAGCGATAAAAAAGATAATCTAATGATAGATACAAAAAATGAAACGATAAGCGAAAAAGTTACTCTCCTTCTTTCAAAGATGACTATCGAAGAAAAAGTTGGTCAAATGAATCAGTATAACGGATTTTGGGATGTAACTGGACCAACTCCACAGAATGGAAATGCGAAAAAAAAGTATGAGCATTTAAGAAAAGGATGGGTTGGATCAATGCTTAATGTAAGAGGAACTGAAAATGTAAGAGAAGTTCAGCGAATTGCCGTTGAAGAGTCTAGATTAGGTATACCTTTAATTATTGGCTTTGACGTTATTCACGGATACAAAACATTAAGTCCTATTCCTATCGCAGAATCTGCAAGTTGGGATTTAAAGGCTATAGAGAACTCTGCCAGAGTAGCTGCTACAGAAGCATCTGCTGCAGGAATCAATTGGACATTTGCTCCAATGGTTGATATTTCTAGAGATCCACGCTGGGGAAGAGTTATGGAAGGTGGCGGTGAAGACCCGTTTCTAGGTTCGAAAATCGCCCAAGCACGAGTTAAAGGATTTCAAGGAGATGACTTATCTAAACCTAATACAATAGCAGCTTGTGCAAAACATTTTGCTGCTTACGGATTTTCTGAAGCTGGTAAAGAGTATAATTCCGTTGATATCGGAACATCTACTTTATACAACATTGTACTACCTCCATTTAAAGCTGCCGCAGATAGCGATGTTAAAACCTTTATGAATTCTTTTAATGAATTAAACGGAGTTCCAGTAACTGGTAGTAGTTTTTTACAAAGAGAAATTTTAAAAGGAAAATGGAATTTCAATGGTTTCGTTGTTTCGGATTGGGCCTCTATGCGAGAATTAATTGAATGGGGACATGCAAAAGACAAAAAAGAAGCGGCAAAAATTGCGGCAACTGCTGGTTCTGATATGGACATGGAAGGATATGTTTATATAGAGGAATTAGCTAAACTTGTAAAAGACGGAACTATAAAGGAAAGTATCTTAGATGACGCAGTAAGAAGAATTTTAACTGTAAAGTATGAATTAGGTTTGTTTGACAATCCTTTCCTATACTGCGATGAAACCAATGAAAAAGAACAAATTGGAAATGAAGCACATCATGAAGCTGTACTAGATGTTGCCAAAAAATCTATAGTATTACTTAAAAACGAAAATAACTTATTACCTTTAAAAAAGAGCGGACAAAAAATCGCATTAATTGGTCCGTTAGCAAATGATAAAAACAGTCCTTTAGGAAGCTGGAGACTTGCGTCAGACGACAATACTGCGGTGTCAGTTCATGAGGGATTATCAAAATATAAAGAAAATACTTTAAGCTTTGAAAAAGGGATTGATCTGATTGAAGGTAACACTTCTTTCACTCAACCTTTAAAAGTTAATAACACCATCAATACATCAGAAATCAACAAAGCTCTACAGATTGCAAAGAATGCAGATGTTGTAGTTATGGTTTTAGGAGAACATGGTTTCCAAAGTGGTGAAGCAAGAAGTAGAACTGAAATTGATTTACCAGGAAGACAACAAGAGCTTTTAGAAAAAGTTTACGAAGTAAACAAAAACATAGTATTAGTATTAAATAACGGTAGACCATTAGCTATCGAATGGGCTGATAAAAATATACCTGCAATTGTTGAAGCTTGGCAATTAGGAACACAAACTGGAAACGCAGTTGCCGAAGTTTTATATGGAGATTACAACCCAAGTGGTAAATTACCCATGACTTTCCCAAGAAATTTAGGACAGGTTCCAATTTATTACAACTATAAAAGCACAGGAAGACCTAATCCAGAGAACAATGTATTCTGGTCTCACTATATTGATTCAGAAAACTCTCCTTTATACCCATTTGGATATGGATTAAGCTACACTACTTTTAAATACTCAGACTTTAAAGTTCATAATAAAAAGGCATCTATAAATGAAGACATTAAAATCTCAGTAAAAGTTAGCAATACTGGAAATTATGATGGAAAGGAAGTCGTTCAACTATATATAAGAGATTTATTTGGTAGTATTACCAGACCAGTAAAAGAATTAAAAGGCTTTGAGTTAGTTGAACTTAAAAAAGGAGAATCAAAAGTTATTGATTTCACTTTAACGAAAAACGAATTAGGGTTCTTTAACAATCAAGGTGAATATATTATAGAACCAGGAGATTTTGAAGTTTTTGTAGGTGGAAATTCTGCAGAGAACTTAAAAGAAACATTTGTGCTAGAATAGAAACGCACTAACATATATAAAAACAAAAAAGACTGATCGTTTGAAGTGAATTATTTTTCCCCCGATCAGTCTTTTACTTATTTGTAATGAGCTGCAATTTTCATGAGCTGTGTTCCAATTTTGAGTGAATCTCTCATAGATAATTTAGAACCTTCTGCATGAACCCACCTCTTGAGCGGTTGTTCATAAATCATTTCTTTTGCTCTCATTCCGTATCGTTTTTTCATACGCAAAAATATTTCTACATCAAATAGCCATCTGGTTAAAAACTTCTCGTTAAACACAGTTTTAACAGCTTCTCTATCCAGAATTTTCGCTCCACATTGCGTATCCTTAAAATTCATACCCAAAATCTTACGTATAATATAGTTGATAGACATACTAATAACTTGCCTTGCCGACTCTCTGGAAATATTCGCACCAATTCGTGAAATTCTAGATCCACTAACAATCTTATAATTGTTCAAATTAATGGTCTTTACCAAATCATCAAAATCATTTAAGTCCGTAGATAAATCCGCATCTAGGAACCCTAAATAATCAAGAGCTAAGTCATTATCATTTATTAAATGTAACATTCCTTGACGAACAGCCTCAGCTTTTCCGCCATTTGTATCACAATTATAAACTCCAATGTAATCTTCTCTACCTTGTTTCATTTCTTCCAATACTTCAAGGGTATTGTCAGTACTACCATCATTTACAAAACATAAATAATAGCCGACGTTTCGACTCACAAAATGCACAAAGCTTTTAGACAACAACCTACTTGCTTCGTTGTAACATGGTATTACAACTCCGATAGATAATTCTCTAACAACCTCTTCATTTTGTTGATAGAATTCATCAGATAAAGAGCTCATTCCTACCAACTTATTAATTCTAATAAGTATTTCTGTAAGTGTAGCTGGTTTTTTAATGTATTCATCTATGCCATACTCAAAGAGATCAGATACGAGCGCTTGCTCTTTTTCCCCTGATATGACCATTACTTTAGTATCTAAGCCGGATTCTTTAATAAACTTCAACACGTCAATTCCTCCAAAATTTGACATGTTTATGTCTAAAATAACTAGGTTGGGCTTTCGTACTTTTAATTGTTCAACAGCTTCTTTTCCATTTTTAACTGTGGTCACGTGGTATCCAATATTAGACAACCTTCTTTCCAACAACTTAGCAGTCAATTTTTTTTCATCAATGTTAAGAATTTTCATACATGATAATTTGTGGTTAATAACTTAATGTCACCGTCCTTCCCTCATATATAAAAATCATAAGCGTTTACAATATACGAAAATATCACCCGTGAAGTAATTGATTATCAAGGGGTTTTTCCCCTTTTCTCACAATAAATTGCAATTTTTAGCGTTGCGTGGTCAAAAAATCATCTTTTTCTGATGTAAAATTACACCTAACCTAACAAATTGACTAACATAGTTTTAACAAACAACTTCAAAAAACTACCTTTTTTTCTTGATTTGATCAAAATGATCCAAATACATTTCTGCAACTTCAGACATTGGAAGAGAAGCTGCTGCTTTATAATTCGCTTGAGCTAACTCTAATCTATACTCATCATTTTCAACAACTTTTTTAATAGCATTTGCTAAAGAAGAAACATCATCTGCTTCAAAAAACTCACCGCGATAACCTTCATCCTGAATCAAATCGGTTAAATCACCAAGATTAGGCATAATAACAGCTTTACCATAACTTCCTGCTTGATGCAAAACACCTGAACTACCTGTAGTTGACGTATAAGGAAAAACTACAACAGCACTTTCATTAAATATTCTAGGTACATCTTCTTCAGCAACGTATCCAGTAAAATGAAGACCTTTTACATCTTTATACTTCTGCTTCATTTCCTCTAAATAACCAGGAGTATTAGGACTGTCCGTACCTGCCACAACAATTTCAAGCTCTTCTGATGTAGACTTTCGAACTTCCTCAACAGCCTCAATCATAACCTCAACCTTTTTATAAGTTCCAAATTTTCCAAACGCCATTACTTTTTTCGGTCCGATTGGCAAACTATAATCAGGTTCCTCTATCATTTCAAAAGTTCCATGAGGAATTAGAGCTACTTTTTCAGTCTTATATTTATCCTTTAAGGTGTTCACAAACTTTTGAATCGTAAGTGCAACTAAATCTGCGGAGAGCAAGAATTTAGTCAAAACTGTACCAATTAAACCATACGCTTTTTGAAGCACTACATTCTTAGTAAACCCAGCACTATTCAAATCCACTTGTTCTAAAATGTTATGCAATAAAACTATTGTTGGTATATTCTTAGAACGACATCGATATGGAGTTAATAATCCCAAAGCGGCTGGTATTTTTTTATCTCCGAATTTCAAAAATTGTAAATTAAACAAAACAGCATCTGGTTTTGTTTCTTTCACTGCCTTATTAATAGTGAATATATTTTTGTAACTATTGAATTCCCAACAGTTCTTTACAACTACTTTACACCCATCCTCTTCAAAATTAACATCTTCAGGCTCCACTGCCTCATCAGTTAATAATATCAACTCCTTTACTCTATCATTAATTCTAAATTGTTTCACTAAATGATATCCATACTCATTTAATGTCACTTTACTTGGGGGAAATGCAGTAACTATAGCTAATTTCATATATCTATATATTTATTTCATTAGTAAACATAACTTTAAGTCATATTTAATAATATTGGTTAGTTCAGTAATTTACCTCGGTAATTAAGTATTCTGTTTTTTACTAGAAACAACAGAATTACCATAGAAAAACAGCAATTGAACGATTAATAAAATAACCATTGCAATTATTTGTACAGTAACA
This sequence comes from Tenacibaculum sp. 190524A05c, assembly GCF_964036595.1. Taxonomy (NCBI): domain Bacteria; kingdom Pseudomonadati; phylum Bacteroidota; class Flavobacteriia; order Flavobacteriales; family Flavobacteriaceae; genus Tenacibaculum; species Tenacibaculum platacis. The sequence goes on from NZ_OZ038523.1 coordinate 1,434,049, forward strand.
ATTTCTTTTAAAGAGGTATGAAAAAATATAATTAGTACCACTTGAGTAATACCTAAGATTCCGGTAATAACAACTGGGACATATTGATCTAAGGAAAGAAAATAATAAGCAAACACATTTGATACAGCAAAAATCGATGTTGCCAAAGCATATTGCCACAACAATGGTGCTATTTCTATGTACTCTTTCCCAAATAAGATAGTAACAACAAATTCAGGAAATAAATACGTTACAAAAACAATACAAGCCGAAAGTATTGTTACGTAACCGACATACTTCAATAATACATTTCGATGTGGAATACCATCTTTTTGTTTACTAACAACTGCTGGTAATAAAAGCATCACAAACATCCAAGCTACAAAGTACACTACTCTTCCTATTAAAGCTAATGAAGCATATAAACCAGCATTATAATTATCGAAGTAATGCTTTACCAATAAAATATCACTATTGTTTATTATGATTTGTGTACACTCATAAAACGCAGTGAGAAATAAAAATTTATGGACTAAACTTTTATTTTCAGCGTTTAAAACTCCTTCTTGATTAAATCTAACTCTTTTACTTAAGGGAAACAACCCAAATATTAAGGATATCAAAATACCTAGAGAAATTAAGATCGAAGATTCACTAGAAACAAATAATAAGAGTAACAATAAAGTTATTGTTAATCTTGAAATCATTTCCGTTTGATATGTTGTTGCCAATTTTAGAAAATCCTTTCCACCTTGAAAAACACCACGATTCACACTCATTAAAAAGTATATTGGAACACTAATTCCAAATATTACGAACATTAATCGATTCTCTGTATTAAATATGGATTGTAGTTGACTGGAAAAAACAATAATTAACACACCAACAAGTACTCCGAAAAATACAGACCTTTTAAGGATAAAATTCATAAACCTTTTAAACACTATATTCTCAAATAAAACAGTATACTTAGCCGTTACCAATTGAAAGGTCATAGCTATAAATGATAATACTAATAAAAAGGTGATTAAAATAGCAGCATCAGCAAACTTTGATGGCCCCAAAATTCTACCCACAAGTAAATTATACAAGTAGTTTCCGGCATTGACAATAATAGCGCTGAGCATGAATACCCTTTCGGGAGTTAGCAATTGGTGTTTTAAGATTTTCAAACTTTCGGGGTTGTTCGATTTACCTGTAATTTACACATTTAAGTTTACAAAATTAAATGTGATTTACTTTTTTTCCTTTTAAATCACAATAAATCAAAAATATAAGTAGAATATTGACTTATCAGAAGCTAGAATTAAACCAAAAAGAAAATCCTTTTACATATTGGGGATGTAAAAGGATTTCTAATCAACCAAATAAATCTAAAAACCTTCAATTTTATGAAGTTGTTTTTCAAAAATGAAAAAACAAATTGTGTACTTAAATGTATATTAAATACACTACAAATATAATTTAGAATTCCTGTTCAACTGTACTTATTTCGACAACTAAGCTTATAACTATAGATTAACGGAATTAAATCTTCGATAAGTTGAATTTCACGTTTAAAATTTACCTGAAAAAGAAAAAACCCAATTACATTATGAAGACATGTAAAAGGGTTCTTAATCAACCAAATAAATCTAAAAACCTTTAATTATTTTTTCTTTAAATATGGTTTAAATGAAAAAAAACTAAAACTTAACTACACTTCAAATATACCACTGAATTTCAGTTAAAAAGGTAGTTTTTCGTTGTGGCTAAACACTCTCATAGACCAGTTGTCGAGATAGTACGTTAAGCTGTAAATGAATGTAAAACTGAAGTGTTAATTGTGAGGAAAGGATAAAAAACAATAAACCCTTTCATTTGTTGTAGAAGTTAATGAAAGGGTTATATTAATCAACCAAATAAATCTAAAAACCTTCAATTTTTTGATGTTGGGGAACTCAAAAAATGAAAAATACTTTTTTCAAAGTGTACTTTATGTATTTAAAACTTTTATTTAAATCTTAATTACACTTCAAAGATAGCGGCTTTTACATGTTTATTTGGAGACAATTCGTTATAGTCCCTTTCAACTGTAGATAAAATGGTGGTATCCATCGGTAAATGGAAAAACGTTATGAATTACTCCCTTTAAAGAAGGTTTAAACGCTTCATTAATTCAGATCTATTTGATCGACTAACAGGAACTACATCCTTAGCAATCAGCACACTATTATCTTCAATGTCAATAATTCTTTTCAAATTAATAATATAAGATCTGTGAACTTTTAAAAATAAATCTTTTGGAAGTTTTTCTTCTATTTTCTTTAATGTAGAATGAACTGTATAGTTCTTTGTATCAGTTTTTATAAGAATATAATCACCTTTTGCTTCAACTAAATATATACTAGAAATTTCGATTTTAATTAATCTTCTATCAATATTAATATACAATTGAGATTCTTCTTCTTTAGCCTCTCCATTAGTAGAAGCTACTTCTTTTTCTTGACCTTGCTTTTTAATCGTGAACTTTTTCGCCTTATCAACTGCTTTCTGGAATCTTTGTTCTGATATAGGCTTTACCAAATAATCAACAATACATTCATACTCGAATGCATCTATCGCAAATTTAGCATCTGACGTTGTTAAAATTATTTTTGGTGGATTTTTGAGTGTTTGAATTAAATCAAAACCAGTAAAATCAGGCATATGGATATCGAGAAACATTAAATCAACTTCATTTTGATTTAAATACTTGATAGCTTGTATTGCATTAGAAAACTGATCGATTACGGTTAAAGAACCTTCTTTTTTACACAATTGCTCTACTATGGCTCTAGCAGCAAATTCATCATCAATAATTAAACAATTCATTTAAGATGTTATTTTTATTTGGTCAAAAATTCGGACATTTTATTTAATATCCTTAAAAAATCTTCATGTCCACCTCTATTACCATCCAATAACTCTTTTTCGTATTGAATTGTATACTCATAAGATTTTTCCAAGCCTAAAATACTAATTTTATGTTTAATTTTATGTACGATTTCCGCTGTTTGATGTAAATTATTGATTTCTAAGGTGTTTAGATAGATTTTTATCTCTTCAGGAAGTTCTTGCTGTAATATACTGAGCATTTTTTCCTCAAATTCAACATCTCCTCCGGAAAGTTGTCTTATATAATTGATATTTGGCTGTTCGTTGTGCATGTGTTACTTTTTAAATTCTATAAAAAAGGTTGTACCAACTCCTTCCTCACTTTCTAGCCATATCCTTCCATCGTACACATCAACAATCTTCTTTACAATTGACAACCCAATACCTGTGGAATCTTTATGATCTCCTAAAGACTCAAACACTTTAAATATTTTATCGTGATATTCTTTTGCAATACCAACTCCATTATCAGCTACAGAAAACACATGATACTTTTTCTTTTCTCTGTAGTTAATATTAACATACCCTTCTTCCTTATCTGAATAATTGATAGCGTTACTAATTAAATTCTGAAATAACTGCTGAAGTCTTACTTTGTCAGCTCTAATTACTGGTAAATTTTCATCAATATTCACATTAATATGTTTAGGCACATAAAGTAATTTTTTGATATCACTCACTAACTCATAAACATTCACATTTTCTAAATCTGTAGATTTCTCTTTAATGCTAGAATAATTTAGAATATCATTAATTAAGGCCTCCATCTTCTGAACAACCTCTTGAATTAAGTTGATATTCTTTTCTCCATCAGAACCTAGTTTATCACCGTAATCTTCCTTTAGCCAACTTGTAAGAGCTGAAATACTTCGTAAAGGAGATTTTAAATCATGCGAAACTATATGCGCATACTCTTCAAGCTCTACATTTCTTCTCTCAAGAGTTTTGAGTAATTCTTCTTTTTGGGATTCTAATTTCTTGATATGAGTAATATCTAGTATAATACCAATAGAACCGATAATTTCACCACGTATTGTAAAATTAGGTGCTGCACTTACTAGAAGTACCTTTTCTTCGTTTAAGTTATTTAAAAACTTAAATTCATAAGATCCAGTTTTACCTTCTCTTTTATCTTGGTTTCTTTGCTGAATTAGATTTTTTATTTTTTCTTTTTTGAATAATCGACGTAAATCTTTACCTAAAATTTCTTCTTCGTTAAAACCTGTCATTTTAACAAAGCTTTTATTAGCTGAAAGCACTTTACTATCAGCACTCAACTCAACTAACCCTAACTTTAAATTAGCAATAATATTACTATATCTCTTCTTTTGAGTTTCTAGACTCTTTCTATAATTTCTCGAAAGAGTAACATCCCTGTAAGTCCATAAATGACCTTTATACTCTCGATCTTGAGAAATTGGAATATAATCACGCTCTAAAATCCTACCATCAATCAATCTTAACTCATCTCCTAAAATAACCTTCTTATCTTTTATCAGTTTATTTATTCTAGTTTCAAGTTTTTCTGGTTCTTCAAAAAAGCCTTTTGATTCTTTTAGCAGTTTAACACAGTCTTGCCCTAATAGTTTTTCAGGCTGAGAAGGAATGCTAAAGATTTCGCAAAACTTTTTATTTACAATTGAAATTTCTCTTTTTTCATTCTCCAATAAAACAGCACTATCCAAATTCGATATTAAAGATGATAACCTGTTCTCCGATTCTATTAATTTCTCTTTATCTAATTTATTTTCAGTTATATCCTCAACTATTGCAACTTGAAACTTAACTTTACCATCTAGATCTTTCACAGAATTCACAATGGTTTTTGCCCAAAGCACTTCCCCATTTTTACGAATATATCTTTTCTCTATACTAAAACTATCGATTTTACCTGACGATAGCCTATCTCGAAATACTCTAGACATATTACGATCATCTGGATGTGTAAATTTATCCACTTTCACTTGCTTCATTTCCTCCAAAGTGTAACCCAGCATTTCACATAAAGCTTTGTTAACAAGTAAAAACTCATCATCCTTTTCTTTGGATAAAGAAATTCCAATAGGTGAATTATCAAAAATAATATCAAGCTGTTTCTTTTGTTGCTCCAATAATTCTTGAACTGCTATTTCTTGAGTAACATCTCGAGCAATTCCTTGTGCCCCAATCATAGCTCCATCTTTATCAAAAACTAGACTACAATTTACCTCTAGCGTTTTAACAATCTCATCATTAGTGATTATTCTAGATCTATATTTAGAATAACGACCAGTTTTCATTAAATTTTGGAAAGCTTCTAAAGTGTATTTGTAATCTTTTGGATGAACTAGTTTCATTAAATTTAAAGGAGTGCCATTAATCTTATAGCCAAACATTTCTTCAGCTATTTCGTTCATTTTAATAACATTTCCTTGAAGATCAATCCATACGAACGCATCGTTCATATTTTCATAAACCCCTTTAAATTCAGATTCTTTTTGAAGTAGACTTTCTTTTAATTTTAAGTTCTCTTGCTCGGCTATTTGTCTAGCCTTTCGTTCTTCATCTAAAGCCTTCTTTAAACTTTTAATTTCATCCTCGCTCATAAAATTTGCTTTTAGAATTGTAGAAAATTCTATTGTTAAAACACTTATGCCTTAGAAATGAAAGAATTAACAAGTTTAAATACTGGCAATTAGCCACAAAGTTTGGTAGCGACTTAGATGTTTAAACCGTAATCAATTCATTAACGCTCCAGTAAGATAATAATTTTATCAATTTATTTTTATAATCTTCATACTTTAATGGCTTGACTAAATAGCCAGCTATACCAATTTTATAGCATTCGAAGATATCTTTATAATTGTTTGATGTAGTTAAAACAACTGTAGGTATGTATTTTAACACATCGTCATTCTTTAAGATCTTTAAAAATTCAATACCATTAACTTTTGGCATGTTAAGATCTAAAAGAATAATACTTGGAAGGTTTTCTTTCTTCATCAAGTAATTTAAGGCTTCTTCACCATTGTTAGCCTCAATTACATTGTGTTTCATTTCCATTTTGGATAAAATCCGATTGAATTTCATTACTTCAATCTGATCATCTTCAATTAACAATATTGTTAATATGTTTTGCATTCTATTTTTTTTAATCCCTATTTGCAAGTTAGTCTTTATAAACCAACCATTTTAAATCTTTGGCTTAACTTATGTTACGAAACGATAAAATACCAAAAAGTATAGACGAGTTGTTTTTATTAAAAGTTTAAGGGGAATATTTGCACCGAAAATGCAAGCAAATATAAAAAAAACATGATACTTCGATAGTAACAATACTTCTCATAAATGAACATAATAATGAAACCTCCATAGTGAGTCTTTACTTTAACGAATTATGCTAAACATTAAGAATAAGTATAATACTACTTAGTCTTCTTTCATTTTAATAGATTAGTTATAAAATCATTATGGAAAAAAGTTAATTTATTATGAAAAAAACAATCTTAAACTTAGGAACTAAATTATCGAAAGAAGTTCTAAAAGAAATTACTGGTGGTGTTATACAATCATCAGGAAGATGCGCTTATTACAATGGTGAAACTGGGAAAGTGAACTATAATATAAGTAGTTCACACGCTCAGAATAGTCTACATAATTCTAGTGACCATTGGTGTTGTGATTCTTGTAATTCTGCTTCTTGGTTTGATGCAGATGATGCGATGAATGATTTCTGGGAAGACTACAGATAATATAGCTAAACCTTAAAAACAAAAAAGCCTTACTAAAACTAGTAAGGCTTATTGTGATCGCGACAGGATTCGAACCTGTGACCGTCTGCTTAGAAGGCAGATGCTCTATCCAGCTGAGCTACGCGACCAATAACTATTTTTGTCGGGGTGGCAGGATTCGAACCTGCGACCTCCTGCTCCCAAAGCAGGCGCGATGACCGGGCTACGCTACACCCCGAAAATGGTTATCTACAATTTTTTGCGGAGAGACCGGGATTCGAACCCGGGCATCGAAAAACGATGACAGCTTAGCAGGCTGCTGCATTACCACTCTGCCACCTCTCCTTAACTCTTATTGAGTTAAAAATTGCGAGTGCAAATGTAACATTAGAAAAGGAATCTCACAAGTATTTTTGATAAAAAAAATTGCTATTCTGGGTATTCAATTCGTAAATGGTAGATATTCATTAACTTACCTTTTATAACTTTTTTTATTTTTTCTATCTCTCTAAACGTAATATTCGAATTTATGAACTGATTGTTCCCTTTTTGTCCTTCAACAATTTTATCTATTAATTCGTCGATTGATTGTGCAGATGGATTCTGTAAACTTTTAGAAGCTGCTTCAGCAGCATCACAAATCATTAAAATTGCTGTTTCTTTTGAAAACGGGATTGGACCTTGATATCTAAACTTCTTCTCCTCTACTTCCATATTAGGATTCTTATCTTTTTCTTTCTTATAGAAATAATAGACCAAACTCGTTCCGTGATGTGTTCTAATAAAATCAATAATTCTATCTGGAATATTATTCTTCTTAGCAATTTCAATTCCGTCTATTACATGATCCAAAATAATCTTAGCACTATCTCTAGGCGCAAGATCATTGTGAGGATTAACTCCTGTAATTTGATTTTCGGTAAAAAATTTAGGATTTTTCATTTTACCAATATCATGATATAATGCACCTGTGCGAACCAACATTGAATTTGCTCCAATTTCATTAGCTGCTGCTTCCGCTAAGTTTGCTACTTGCATTGAATGCTGAAATGTTCCTGGAGCTTTTTCATTTAACTCTCTAAGTAGTTTAGAATTCGTGTTTGATAATTCCAATAGAGTTACATCCGAAACCAAACCAAATATTTTCTCATAGAAGTAAATAAAGAATACTGCCAAAAAGGATAACAATCCATTCACAGCAAACAAACCGAAATACTCCCATTTTATATTACTTATGTTTCCTTCTTTGATAATAGAGAAAGCAAAATATGTTACCATATAAATTAACGTAATCTGTGCAATGGAAATGAATAAACTAGCTCTTTTATATAGCTCCGTAACTGATAAAATTGTAACGATTCCTGCTATTATGTGTAAATAAATGAATTCAAAACTATTCGGAACAATAAATCCAAGTAACAAAACAGTTAAAACATGAGTAAACAAACCTAATCTGGCATCAAAAAATGCTTTTAATACAATCGGCAAAATACTCAACGGAATTACATACAAGAAATCCGGATTATATTTCACCATTAAGGTTTGTGCAAATATCATTAGCAGAACGTTAGAAAATATAAAGGTGACTTTACTATTATCTAAATATATTTCTTTTCTGTATCGATCTAAAAACAGCAACAGCATTAACAGTGCCAACGAAACCAATAACGTGTATCCTAAAACAAGCCAATTATAGTTAGATTTTGTCCATATCAATGATTTTGAAGCCTCTTTAAACGAGTTTAATACATTTAGGTTTTCTCCTTCAACAATATCACCTTTTTGTATGATTAAAGCATCTTTAGAAACCATTCCTTTAGTATAGGATATATCATTTAAAATTTCATCCAACTCTTTCTGAGTAAACTTTGCATCAAAACTTACGTTTGGCTGAATTATTTCAGACAATACTTCGAAAATGTAATCTTTGCCATATGACTTTTCATAATCAACAAATTTATCATTGATCTTTGTTAAAATATCCCTGGATTGCACTAACTTTTGATAAGAAATCTCTTCTATTACCTCTCCTTTCCTTAGAACAACAATTGAATTTTTATTCAGTTTATTCTTAGAAACATCATCAATAAAACCATATCTATAAATATCGTTTATCAATTGATTTCCACTTTTTTTAAGCTTTCTAATATCTTGTGAAGACAAGCTATCAGAAACCTTTAAACTCTCTAATTTTTGAGTGAATTCACTTTTTATTTCGTCAACTTTAGTATTGTCAAATAAAAAGTATTGTTTTGATGAAGAAGTGATTTGTGTAATTTCATCAGACACCTCTTTTTCAGACTTTTCAATAGCAAAATCAAAAGGTGCATATAAATTATCGTACTGCCAAGGTTTACCCTGCGAGAAATCATATCTAAACTTCCCTCCTTTTGGAAAGAAATACACGATTGCAAACGCAGTACTCAAAAACAGTAAAACCTTGTAAACTATAGAGTTATTTCGATACAAATAACTTATTAATTTCTTCATTTCATCACTTTTATATCCGTAAATATAACCTTTTAGTATTATTTGAGTTCTTACTATAAAATAGTTATTTTCGCATTACATTATTTAACAAATAAACATAACATGAAAGAAGTAGTAATTGCATCTGTAGCTAGAACTCCTATTGGGAGTTTCTTAGGAACATTATCAAGTACTCCTGCTCCAAAATTAGGTGCAGTGGCTATTAAAGGTGCTCTAGATAAAATCAACTTAAAACCAGAAATGGTTAATGAAGTATACATGGGTAACGTTGTATCTGCTGGTTTAGGACAAGCTCCAGCTCGTCAAGCAGCAATTATGGCAGGAATTCCTGATACAGTTCCTTGTACTACTGTAAATAAAGTATGTTCTTCTGGTATGAAATCAATTATGTTAGGTGCTCAGGCAATTGCTTTAGGAGATGCTGACATTGTGGTTACTGGAGGAATGGAAAACATGAGTATGATACCTCACTACCAACATGCAAGATCTTCTACTAAATTTGGTCCAGTTAAGATGGAAGATGGAATGCAAAGAGACGGATTAGTTGATGCTTACGAACAAGTAGCAATGGGAGTTTGTGCTGATGAATGTGCTGTAGAGTATAATTTCTCAAGAGAAGACCAAGATGCATTTGCAATTGAATCTTATAATAGATCTGCAAAAGCTTGGAGTGAAGGTAAATTTGCTGATGAAGTTGTACCTGTAGAAATTCCACAAAGAAGAGGAGAACCAATTATTTTCTCTGAAGATGAAGAATATAAGAATGTAAAAATGGAAAAAATTCCAGCTTTACGTCCTGCATTTACAAAAGAAGGTACAGTTACAGCAGCTAATGCCTCTACTATTAATGATGGAGGTGCAGCATTAGTTTTAATGTCTGCTGAGAAAGCGGAAGAATTAGGTATCCAACCTTTAGCAAAAATTAAAGCATATGCCGATGCAGCCCACGAACCAAAATGGTTTACTACTGCTCCTGCAAAAGCATTACCAAAGGCATTAGCAAAAGCAAATGTGGCAATTGAAGATGTAGATTATTTCGAATTAAACGAAGCTTTCTCTGTAGTTGGATTAGCCAATACTAAAATTTTAGGTATCTCTGGAGATAAAGTAAACGTTAACGGAGGAGCTGTTTCATTAGGACATCCATTAGGGGTTTCTGGTGCTCGTATAGTTATTGCTTTAACTTCTATTTTAAAGCAAAACGACGCTAAAATTGGAGCTGCTGGAATTTGTAACGGTGGTGGTGGTGCTAGCGCAATGGTTATCGAAAGAGTTTAATAAAAATTAAATCAATAGTATTTGTTCGGAATTTGTAATTTAAGTATTGTTCCTTTACGTTTTGATGCAAGCGATGCTTCAGAAATGGTAAGTCAGGTAATCTTCGGAGAACATTTTGAAATCCTAGAAAAAACCAAAAAATGGAGTAAAATAAAACTCGCTTTTGATGGTTATGAAGGTTATATTGACAATAAACAATATCAAGAAATTTCTGATAGCTTATATAAGCAATTAGAAAATGAGGAAAAAATTTACTCTGGTGAATTAATTGACTTCATTACAGATTCCGACAATAATTTAACTACCATTCCTATTGGTGCCAGATTACCTTTTTACGATAAAAATTCGTTTAAGATTCATGAAACAGAATTTAAATATGAGGGAAAAACTTCTGGTAAAAAGTTAAATAAAAATGCTATTGTAGAGACTGCTTATTTATTTTTGAATTCTCCATATTTGTGGGGAGGCAAAACTCCCTTTGGCATTGATTGTTCTGGTTTTACGCAAACCGTTTATAAACTATGCGGATATAATCTTTTAAGAGACGCTAAAGAGCAAGCAACTCAAGGAGAAGTCTTAAGTTTTATTGAAGAGTGTGAACCGGGTGATTTAGCCTTTTTTGATAATGAAGAAGGTGTTATTACGCACGTTGGTATCATTATGAATGATTATAATATTATTCATGCACATGGTAAGGTACGTATTGATAAACTAGATCACAGCGGTATTTACAATATCGATACACAACAACATAGTCATCGCTTAAGAGTTATTAAAAAGATGATATAAAAAAAGAGAAGCTTTTTAGCTTCTCTTTTTTTTTATTCTATTAAGATAAAGATTATCTCATTGACTTATATAAATCTCTGAATTCTTTAGCCTTTGCTTCCATTTCTAAAACTTCGTAGATACTCATTAAAGACTTAACTGTATCAATACTTCTATTTAAACTATCCGCTTTCTCCAAATATGGTAAAGCTTCTTGATATACTCCTTTTTGTTTAAGAGCTAACTCATCATACTTCTTAAAGTTAGATAAGTTCTTATTCATTTCCTCTACAATTGCTTTTTCTTTATCCAAGATAACAACTGATAAGTTCATGTAAGCATCTGCATAATCAGGCTTTAACTCAATTGCCTTTTTGTAGTACTTAGCTGCATCTTCGGCTCTACCTTGATTAAAGTTTACAACTCCTAAATTGTAGTATAAAGTTGGGTTGTTAGGATCTAAAGCAACTGCCTCATTCATTAACTCTCCAAACTTATCCATTTTACCTAACTCGATATATAATTGAGCTTCGTTTAAGATTAAGTTTAAGTCATTCTTATTCGCTTTTCTAGCTTCAGAAATTGCAGCAATAGCTTCATCAGTCTTCCCTTGTTCTTTTAAAAGTAAAGCGAAGTTCTTCATAATTGAAGCTGTTTTTCCCTCAGTAGTTTTTTGACTAGGGTTAGAATATTTCCCAGATTTAACCATTAAATCTCTTTGAGTTTTACTTCCTAAGTTCTCCTCTTTACCAGTAGATTTATTTACAGCAAAATATTGAACTTCTTTACCAGTATAACCGATAGAAAGTAACTCTTTATAATAGTTAATTGCTCCATCATAATCTTTCGCTTGAGTTGCACTTACTGCAGCATTATAAGCAAAAGCCGTATCTCTTGGACTTAACTTATACGTTAAATAGAAATACTTAGAAGCTTCCCCAAAATTCTTTTCTTTATTATATAAGTTAATTGCTCTTTCTGAAACAGACTGAATTAACTTATCTAATTTCGGTCTAGCCTCAGCTGAGTAACGCTCCTTACCAATTTTCTTTTCGAAATCAAATAATTGATTGAAAGAATCAGCTGCTTTTTGATATTCTTTCTTACCTGCAAAAGCCTGTCCTTTTAAAAAGTAATATTTAGCTTTATACTTATCATCAGCGCTTTCAATTGAACCATCAAGTGAATTTACAATTGTTAAAGCTCCAGTAAAATCATTATTCTTTAGTGCTTTTTCAATAGATCTAAGCTCTTTCTTTTGGGCAAAAGCTCCCAATGTTAGTAAACCTAAAGAAATTGCTAAAACTTGTTTTCTCATTTTAGTTATTATTAGTTATTTTATAATGTATTCTTAATTTACACTAGTTTCATTTTCAATTTCCGTGCCATTTTCTTCTTCCTCTTCATGCATTACCTTTGCAACCGCTGCAATACTATCATTATTTTTAATATTGATAAGCTTTACACCTTGAGTTGCTCTACCCATTACACGTAAGTCTTCAACAGCCATTCTAATTGTAATTCCAGACTTATTAATAATCATTAAATCATTAGAATCATCTACATTTTTAATGGCCACCAAATTACCTGTTTTTTCTGAAATATTCAATGTTTTCACACCTTTTCCTCCACGATTGGTAATTCTGTAATCTTCTAACTTCGATCGTTTACCATATCCTTTCTCAGAAACTACAAGAATATTACTTTCCATATCATTAACTGAAACCATACCAATCACCTCGTCATCTTCGTGTTGTAAGGTTATACCTCTAACTCCAGAAGCTGTTCTTCCCATTGGTCTAGTTTTCTCCTCTTCGAAACGAATGGCTTTACCAGATCTTAATGCTAACATTACTTGACTATCTCCAGTAGTTAATTTAGCTTCTAAAAGCTCATCTCCATCTTTAATAGTAATTGCATTAATACCATTTGCTCTTGGTCTTGAGTACTGCTCTAAAGGAGTTTTCTTAACCTTTCCTTTCTTAGTAGCCATAATTACATAATGATTATTGATGTATTCTTCATCTTTTAAATCATCTGTAACTAAGAATGCTTTTACCTTATCGTCCTGTTCTATGTTGATTAGATTCTGGATTGCTCTACCTTTTGTATTCTTCCCTCCTTCTGGAATTTCAAATACTCTCATCCAAAATACTTTTCCTTTCTGAGTAAAGAACAACATGTGCTGGTGATTTGTTCCAACAAATAAATGTTCTAAGAAATCTTCGTTACGTGTAGTAACTCCTTTTTGACCTCTGCCTCCTCTATTTTGAACCTTATACTCGTCTAAGTTTGTTCTTTTCACATATCCTGCGTGAGAAATTGTAACAACAACCTTAGTATTAGGTATCATGTCTTCAATTTTCATATCACCTCCAGCATACTCTATTACCGAACGACGCTCATCTCCATACTTATCACGAACTAAAGTTAATTCGTCCTTGATAATTTGATATCTTCTTGATTCGTTAGATAAAATATCTTTAAGATCTGCAATTGTCTTAACGATTTCATCATACTCAGCTCTTAACTTATCTTGCTCCAGACCTGTTAACTGACGAAGACGCATTTCAACAATGGCTTTAGCTTGAATTTCAGTAAGCTCGAATCGTTTCATCAAACTTTCTCTAGCTTCATCTGCATTAGCAGATCCTCTAATGATTGAAATTACTTCATCAATATTGTCTGATGCAATAATTAATCCTTCAAGAATGTGAGCTCTCGCCTCAGCTTTTCTTAACTCATATTCAGTTCTTCGAACAATAACTTCATGTCTATGCTCAACGAAATAATGAATTAATTCTTTTAAGTTTAATTGTTGTGGACGACCTTTTACTAAGGCAATATTGTTTACACTAAAAGAAGTTTGTAATTGTGTGTATTTAAATAGTTTATTTAAAACAATATTAGGAATTGCATCACGCTTTAATACATAAACAATTCGCATTCCTTTTCTATCAGATTCGTCACGTATACTTGCGATTCCTTCTAACTTCTTATCGTTAACTAAATCAGCAGTTTTCTTAATCATTTCTGCCTTGTTAACCTGATAAGGAATTTCAGTTACAATAATACATTCACGTCCTTTTACTTCCTCAATTGTAGCTTTTGCACGCATTACAATACGCCCTCTACCTGTATGGAAAGCATCTCTTACACCATCATATCCATAAATGATACCACCTGTTGGAAAATCTGGCGCTTTGATATGTTGCATTAACTCATCGATTTCGATATCCCTATTATCTATGTATGCAATTGTTCCATTAACAACCTCAGTTAAGTTGTGTGGCGCCATATTAGTAGCCATACCTACAGCAATACCTGAAGCTCCATTAACTAATAAGTTTGGAATTCTTGTAGGAAGTACTGTTGGCTCTTGTAATGTATCATCAAAATTTAACTTGTGATCAACTGTATCTTTTTCAATATCTGAAAGCATTTCTTCAGATATTTTTTGCATTCTTACCTCAGTATAACGCATAGCTGCCGGGCTATCTCCATCAACAGAACCGAAGTTTCCTTGTCCGTCAATCATCATATAACGCATACTCCAGTTTTGTGCCATACGCACCATAGAATCGTAAACTGAAGTATCTCCATGTGGATGATACTTTCCTAAAACTTCTCCAACTACTCTCGCAGATTTTTTATATGATCCTGTTGCTTTTATTCCTAATTCGTGCATACCATATAAAACTCTTCTATGAACTGGTTTTAAACCATCTCTTACATCTGGTAATGCTCTAGAAACAATTACTGACATTGAATAATCAATGTAAGCAGATTTCATTTGTTCCTCAATATTAATTGGAATTAACTTTTCCCCGTCTGCCATATATCTCTATTTAAATCATTAATACTCATTTCGTTAAAAAAGTGAATTTTAACCTCCTAAAATTCACTTCTTCTTAATACAAGAATGTATTTGTTTTTACAAACAGTGCAAGATATGATATTACCACTGATTTTCCCAATATTTACCTACCCAATTTCACTTTATTTATTAACAATAATGTAAGGTTTTTCAACATCTTACAACTGATTATTAAAACTGCCTTTTTGTCTTGTTGTTTTACTGGCATCGTTTTTGTATTTTTCAATAAAATTCTTATTAACTTTACAACAAAGAAATTATTTATGGACGAAAATTTTTCACCTGGAGTTAGAGATGTGATTACGTTTAGTAAAGAAGAAGCCTTAAGATTAGGGCACGACTTTATTGGAACGGAGCACCTTTTACTCGGATTAATAAGAAAAGGAGACGGCAAAGCAATAGAAATATTAACCACTTTTGATATAGACTTAGATTTAGTTCGAAATAAATTAGAAAAGTTAAACCCAACTTCTTCTTTATTAGAAGCTAATCAGAAGAAAAATTTACACTTAACTCGTCAAGCCGAGAAAGCAATAAAAACAACTTTCCTAGAAGCTAAGTTATATCAGAGCGATGCTATTGATACCGCTCATTTGTTATTATGCATTTTAAGAAACGAAAATGATCCTACAACAAAACTTTTACAAAAGTATGATGTTGATTATGATCAAGCTAAAGCCTTATATAAAGAATTGAATATTGAAGACGGTAGCCTACCTATTAATCCGGTAGCAGAAACTCCTGATGATGAATTCGCAGAAGAGAAGTCAGGACCATACGGACAACAACAATCTTCGCAAAGAAGCAAAGCTAACAAAAAGTCTAAAACACCTGTTTTAGACAACTTCGGAAGAGACTTGACAGCATTAGCCGAAAACGGAAAGTTAGACCCTGTAGTTGGACGTTTAAAAGAAATTGAGCGTGTTTCTCAAATCTTAAGTCGTAGAAAGAAAAACAATCCAATGCTAATTGGTGAACCTGGAGTTGGTAAATCTGCCATTGCAGAAGGATTAGCACTTCGAATTGTAAACAGAAAAGTTTCAAGAATTCTTTTTGACAAGCGAATTATATCTCTTGACTTAGCTAGTTTAGTAGCTGGAACAAAATATAGAGGACAATTCGAAGAGCGTATGAAAGCGCTTATGAACGAGCTTGAAAAGAATGATGATATTATCTTATTTATTGATGAAATCCATACAATTGTTGGAGCAGGTGGAGCAACTGGATCTTTAGATGCTTCTAACATGTTGAAACCAGCACTAGCCCGTGGTGAGATTCAATGTATTGGAGCTACAACTCTAGATGAATACAGAACTAACATTGAAAAAGACGGAGCTTTAGAACGTCGTTTTCAAAAAGTAATGGTTGAACCAACTACCGTTGAAGAAACTGTACAAATCTTACACAACATTAAAGGTAAATATGAAGCTCACCACAATGTTGAATTTACTGATGAAGCAATTGAAGCTTGTGTAAAATTAACAAACAGATATATGACGGATCGCTTCCTTCCAGACAAAGCTATTGATGCATTGGATGAAGCAGGATCCAGAATTCATATTACAAACATTGTAGTTCCTCAACAAATTTTAGAATTAGAATCTAAACTTGAAGAAATTAGAGAACGTAAAACTAAAGCTGTGAGCGGACAGAAGTATGAAGAAGCAGCTAAATTACGTGATGATGAAAAGAATTTAGAAGCAGCCTTAGATTCTGCTCAAAATCAATGGGAAGAAGATTCTAAGCTGCACAGAGAAACCGTAACTGAAGATAACGTTGCTGAAGTTGTTTCTATGATGACAGGTATTCCTGTAAACAGAGTTGCAGAAGCAGAGAGCAACAGACTAGCAGAATTACCTAGTTTAATCGAAGGAAAAGTTATTGGTCAAAGTGAAGCGGTGACTAAAGTTGTAAAAGCAATTCAACGTAACAGAGTTGGATTAAAAGATCCTAACAAGCCGATTGGATCTTTCATATTCCTAGGATCTACTGGTGTTGGTAAAACACAACTTGCAAAAGTATTAGCTCGAGAATTATTTGATTCAGATGAATCTTTAATTCGAATTGATATGAGTGAGTATATGGAAAAATTCGCAATTTCGAGATTAATTGGAGCACCTCCGGGATATGTTGGATATGAAGAAGGAGGACAATTAACTGAGAAAGTTCGTCGTAAACCTTATTCTGTAGTGCTATTAGATGAGATTGAAAAAGCACATCCAGACGTTTTTAACATGTTATTACAGATTTTGGATGATGGACATGTTACGGATAGTTTAGGAAGAAAAATCGATTTCAGAAATACTGTAATCATAATGACTTCTAATATTGGAGTTCGTAAACTTAAAGATTTTGGTGGCGGTGTTGGTTTTGGAACACAAGCGAAAAAAGAACAACAAGACGCACATGCTAGAGGAATCATTGAAAGTGCATTGAAAAAATCATTCGCTCCAGAATTCTTAAACCGTATTGATGATGTAATTATCTTCAACTCATTAGAGCGTGAGGATATTCACAAAATTATTGATATTGAGCTTAAGAAGTTATTAGATCGAATTGCTGATTTAGGTTATAACTTAAACTTAACTGAAAAAGCAAAAGATTACATTGCCGATAAAGGTTTCGATAAGCAATACGGAGCTCGACCTCTTAAGAGAGCAATTCAAAAATATATTGAGGATGCGCTTGCAGAGGAAATCGTAAGTTCTAAACTAAATGAAGGTGATTCAATATTTATGGATTTAGATGATAAAACAAATCAACTAACCATTAAAATTGAAAAAGGAGAAAAACCTGAAGAAACTAGAACAGAAATCGACGAAGAATAAACAAGAAAAACCCTGAGATACTCTCAGGGTTTTTTATTTTCAAATTCTTCAATTTACGAATAACACAAACTATTCTAACCATGAAACTAAATAATCCATTTCACTTCACTCTAATACTAACGACAATTATCATTAGTTTCTCATCACTAGTTTCTTGTAAAAAAGGAAACGCTTTAGAAGTAGAACATAAGAAAACAAAAAGTAGCGACACTTTTCCCAGTAGAAAAGTAAATCAAGATTTAAAAAATTATTGGTTTGATGGTACTGCGGAAATATCCACTTATGAACTTAATCAGGTTAGATATGGTGAAGTTCATAAAGGAAAAGCCACTTTAATTTTTGTTACAGAACCTTTCTCAAAAGCTTCTAATACAAAAGCTGACTATACTAACGATAATAATATTCCAGTCTTAAAATTAAACTCAACTAAAAAGTTCAATACAGGGATTTATCCATACTCTTTAATGAACAGCACTTTTTTCCCTTTTGAAAACACTAGTACATCCTTAAAAATTTCGTCATCAATACAGGAATGGTGTGGCATGACTTATTTAGAGATGAAAAATGAAAATGACTTAATCTTTAATTTTAATTCTTACTTTGAAGGTGCTTCTTTCAAAAATAAGAAACTCAACAACTCAATATTAGAAGATGACTTATGGTCTTTATTAAGATTAAACCCAGAATTATTACCAAAAGGTAATTTTTCAATAATACCGAGCATGTTTTACCTTACACTAACACACAAAGAGATAAAGAGCTTTAATGTAATCACTTCTTTAGAAACAAATTCAACAAAAACTATTAATATCTACACAATTCATTATCCCGAACTAGATAGAACTTTACAAATTGAATTCACTTCAAAACCACCCTATCAAATATCAAGCTGGAAAGAATCTTATTCAAGCGGTTACGGAAATCAAAGAAAAAAACTAACAACTGAAGCAAAACTAATCAAATCCTTAAAGATTGATTACTGGAATAAAAATAAAACTTCAGACATTCATTTAAGAGATTCTTTAGGAATATAATCTACTTTCTTTTAAAGAAAACAAAAGGTAATTTTATAGCTTTGCGAGAATGAAATCAATCGTAAATTCTAAGTACTTTTTTCCGTTATTTTTAATCTTATTAACATTAATAAATGTTATTCAAGCTTATTCAACAGAACTACTAGCAGATGAAGCTTACTACTGGGCATACAGCAATAATTTAAGTTGGGGTTATTTTGACCACCCTCCTATGGTTGCTATTTGGATTAGTATATCAAAATTATTTTTTTCAAGCGGAGAACTTAGTGTTAGATTTTTTTCATCAATAACATTAACAGCTACTTTTTATATTATTTGGAGACTAGTCAATCATCCTAAAAAAAGAGAATTCACATGGCTATTTGTATTACTTCTAGTAACTACATTTCTTTTTAATGTTTATGGGTTTATAACTGTTCCAGATACTCCTTTAATGTTTTTTGCTGCTCTATTTTTATTAGGCTATAACAAGTATTTAGAAGAAAAATCAACAATTAGTTACGCTATTTTAGCACTAGGAATGGCCGGAATGTTATATAGTAAATATCAAGGAATTCTAATCATATTCTTTGTTTTATTATCGAATTTAAAAGTACTGAAGGATTGGAAAATTTGGGTTACAGCAGTAGTTACTGTATTATTGTTCTCTCCACATTTATACTGGCAATTTGTAAACGACTTCCCATCTATTAAATATCATTTAGTCGAACGAAGTTCTAAAAAATACCGAATAGATTTTACCACGAATCATTTTTTAAATCTAATTGCAATTATTGGATTAACTTTTCCCATTGTTTACATGGGGTTTTATAAAAGATTTAAAGCTAAAGATCAATTTGAAAAAGCCTTACGCTTTATAGTTTTAGGGTTTGCTATTTTCTTCTTTTTCTCTTCTTTTAAAAATCATGTTCAAGCGCAATGGGTTGTACCAATTTCAATTCCTTTGATTTTAATTCCATTTTACTTTTTGATTGAACATCCAAAGTTTTTGAAAGCTTTCAAAATATTAGCATCGATTACTATTGTTGTCACCATTGCATTAAGATTTATCATAGCTAATGATGGAATCATTCCAAAACAGTTTGAAATGCATGGTAATAAAGAATGGGTTGATCGCTTAGACAAAGAGCTTGGAGATAAAACACCTTTGTTTATTAATTCTTACCAAAACACATCAACATACTGGTTCTATTCTGGTAAAAGACCTTATCAAATCAATTCATGGGATAGCAGAAAAAACCAGTATGATATTTACTCTTACAATATGAATTTCAATATTGAAAACCCGGTTTTAATTGATTTTAGAAGAAAAAATTTAACAAGAGTTACAGATTCAGTATCGAAAAAGAATAATGGATTTTTATTTCTAGATTCTGTAACTGGTAATTATTCTAAATCGAGTAGTTTATGGTTTGAATTTACCGATGAAATTATTAATTTAAAAGAGAACTCAATTAATTCTATAAATATTTCACATGAAGTAACTGATGCTAAGCTACTTTCTCATTTAGATCTTGAAGTTGTTATTACTTCAACAGATAAACAAAGAAAAATATTTAAAGCAAATTTAGAAGAACAAAAGGTAACTTTTTCTATTTCTACTCTTGACAATTTTATTCCAAGTAAAATACAAATTATTGCAACTACACTTAAAGCTGTAAAACCAATTAGAATGAGTACTATTGGTAAGGCAAAACTTGAAAATTAAATATTTTTAAACCAACTGTTCTTTAAAAATCTTCGAATATAGAAAAGAGTATAACTTGTAAAACAAAGTTCCAAATACTATTCCTGAAATATAACCAACGGTAATATCTCCTGGATAATGAACTCCTAAATACACTCTACTATATCCAAACACCATTGGAAATAGAACTAGTAAATAAATAAATTTAAACCTACTTCTTAATAAGAGAATAATAAAAACTGTAAAAGTTGTGGATAGAGAAGCATGCCCTGACCAAAAACTATATCCTCTTGGCTTGTAAGAAAACTGTCTTAAATACTCTTGTAATTCTAAGGTATTACATGGACGAAGTCTTCCTGTAGTGTTTTTAATCAAATTGGTAAACTGATCTGAAAAAGCTACTAACACTGTAATAAAAAGTAATGTAAACAATGTCTTTTTAAGGCCAAATCTCCAAAAGATTAATAGTAAAATAATAACGAAAAGAGGAACCCAATTGAATTGATTCGTAATGGTTAACCAAAATGAATCCCACTTTTCGTTACCTAAATTATTTAAAAAAATTAATAATTCAGCATCTTTAGATATTATACTATCCATAAAACTATTTCCCAACTTTTAAAACTTCTATTTCAAAGATTAAATCTGTATTAGGCTTAATAACTGGTAAACGTCCTACTTCACCATATCCTAAATAACTAGGAATAAATAAACGAGCCTTCTCACCTTCTCTCATCATTTTTGCTCCTTCTTTCCATCCAGCGATTAATGGATAGTTTGGATCATTTATAGTAAATGTAAAGGCTTTGTTTTGATCCAAACTTGACGCGATTTTATTTCCTAAATCATCATATAAAGAATAGTGAACTGTAGTTGGTAAATCTGGATTAACCTTTTTACCATTACCCTTTTGAAGCTGAAGGAATCTTAAACCAGAACTCGTAACAGATGAACTATAATAGTCCATATCTCTTTTTATTTGTTCTTTGGCTAATTTTATTTTTGTCTCACGCTCCTTTTTTCTTTCTTCTGCGTTTTGAATTTCTTGCATGAAAATATCAGCAGCATTAAATTGCTTAGCCGATTTCCCAACTCTAATAATGTCTACCTTTTCTATAACATCATTTTGAAGAATCGTATCAACAATATTCTGCCCGTAAGTTACTTTTCCAAAAACTGAATGTTTACCATCTAACCAAGGTGTAGCTTTATGAGTAATGAAAAACTGAGAAGAATTTGTAGCAGGACCAGCATTAGCCATAGATAAAACTCCTTCAGAATCATGTTTATGAATTAATTGTCCCTTTTCATTTAATGGGAACTCATCATCAAAAGTATAACCCACATTCGCTCTATTATTTCCTGAAGGTTGTCCCGCTTGAATCATGAAGTTTTTAATTACTCTATGAAACTTAACACCTTCATAATAAGGCTTTCCTTTCATAGAATCATTCATTTTAGGATTACTACCTTCAGCTAAAGAAACAAAATTTGCAACCGTCATTGGAACAACATCTGCATGTAATTTTATCAGAATATCTCCTTTATTCGTTTGAATATCGGCGTATAAACCGTCAGCTAAATCTGGATATTTTACAGTTTTACATGATACAATTACAACTGTAAAAAGAAGTAAAAATTTTAAAATCTTCATGAATTTATTTTTTTTAAGAAACAAAAAGCATCAACCGAAGTTGATGCTTTAAAATTACATTATTTTCTCTTAATGATCTTTATGATTTGGCCCACTATGATCTGTATGACCATCAGCAGCTGGCTTAACAGTAGACTTTACTTCTAATAACTCTACTTCAAATACTAAAGTTGAGAATGGTTTAATCTGTGGTAATCTTCCTTGGAAACCGTATGCTAAATCTTGCGGAATAAAGAACTTAAACTTAGATCCTTCTTTCATTAATTGTAATCCTTCAGTCCATCCTTTGATTACTTGAGTTACACCAAATTCTGCAGGTGTTCCTCTATCCACAGAACTATCAAAAACAGTTCCGTCTGTTAACATTCCATGGTAATGCACCTTTACATTATCTGCAATTTTAGGAGACGCTCCATTTCCTTCTTTCATTATGATATATTGTAAACCACTTTCAGTTGTTACAACACCTTCTTTAGATTTATTCTCAGCTAAGAAATCTTCATTAGCTTTTTTATGATCTTTATATTCTAATTCTGCTTTTTGCTCAGCTTCTTTTCTTCTTTCCTCCATTTGCGCCATTTGCTTCTTGGAGAAATAGTTTCTGATGATATTTGTAGCCTCTTCAATATTAATTTTTATATCCGTAGAATCAGCTCCGTTGTAAAAACCTTGAACGTATAAATCTTTACTTAACTCGTTCGCGTTTTTATCAGCTCTCATTCTTGCTCCTGTATTCAATCCTAAAGCATAACTCACAGAATCCAACTCAGTTTCAAGACTTTTTTGAGTTCCTCCTAATTGCTTTCCACATGATACTACTGTTAATCCTAAAACAGTAATTGCTACAATCTTACTTAGTTTCATTATTTGGTTTTTTAATTTCTATTAATGTTAGTGTACTTCTTAATGTTTGATTGATTCCAATCCTACTTCCATCCCCAGTAACTCCATAAGCTCTGTAAGAAGGAATGACAAATGTAATGGTTTCTCCTTTCTTCATCAACTTTATTCCTTCTGTTAATCCAGGAACAAAATCTTCTTTATCAACAGTATAATCTCTAGTTTGATAATCATAGAACTGATTCCCTTGCAAACCTGTAACATTATACTTCACTGTAACTATATCTCCTTTAATTGGTGTTTGATTAGAGACAGTATCTTTATTTATGTACGTATACCAAAATCCATTAGCTGAAGATTTATATGTCGTTAACGTATCTCTATCTAAAGTTTGTTTTATTCTTTTTGTTTCTAAAGCATTCAGTTTTTTATTCTGCTCGATAACTTCCTTATAAAAATTAGTAGTAGAATGCTCTTTCGGCCTTCTTGGTTCTAATTCTTTACAACCTAAAAAAGTCAAAACAACTAAAGTTATTATGTATAATTGACTATTCTTCATACGAAACCTTAAGTTCTTCTTGATAATTTGGCAGTAGAGATTTAAACTTCGTTACCGTATCCTCTAAAGATTCAGTAGATCTTCCTCCAGCAGCATTATCATGTCCTCCACCATTAAAATATGACCTCGCAAATTTATTTACTGAGAAACTACCTTTAGATCTTAATGATATTTTGATTATACCTTGTTCTTTATCTTCAATAAAAATTGCAGCAAAAACAATTCCTTTAAGAGACAATGCATAATTAACCACTCCTTCTGTATCACCTTTCTCATAATTAAACCTATTCTTCTCTTCTTGAGAAAGTGTAATAAAAGCGGTTTTGTATTCTGGTAATACTTGTAAATTACTTAAAGACTGACCTAATAACTGAAGTCTACTAAAGGTATTTGCATCATACACATTACTATGAATTCGGTCGTTCTGAGCTCCTTTATCTATTAAATCTGCGATAATTCTATGTGTAGTACTTGTTGTTGATCTAAACCTAAATGATCCTGTATCTGTCATTATACCAGTATACAAACAAGTTGCGATATTTTTTTCAATCATTTCAACATCACCCATCATATCAATAAAGTTATACACCATTTGACATGTAGAACACATAGATGTATCAGAATACATATATTCGAAATCATCTGGCTGTTGATGATGATCTATTAACGCAAAGTCATTCTCATACTTCTCCAACGTATTTTTCATATCATCTCCTACTCTATGTAACGCATTAAAATCAAGTAAGAAGATAATATCTGATCTTTTTAGAGCTTTAACACATTGATTGTTCTGGCGATCGAAACGATAAACAGTTTCTACTCCAGGAATCCAATGTAAAAAATCAGGAAATTCATTCGGCATTAACACCTGTGCAGTATGACCTTTAAAATCAAGATAATGCTTTAATCCTAATGTTGATCCAACAGCATCTCCATCTGGATTTTTATGGCCAATTATTACAATATTTCTCGGCGTTTCTAAATACGCCTTAAGTGCTTCAAAATTCTTTAAAATCATAAAGGGCGAATATACAATTTAATATTCTTTTGAATAAATTATATAAGATTTGTTGCTTTTCAGTAACGAAAGGTGTTTGACTTTATTTTTCGCGCTATAGTTTTAATACAATTGAGATATAACAAAATTCTTCTCTATCAGAGTAATCAGATAAAAATTGATTCTACATTAAGCTTAACTTGCGGATAACATTAAAAACTGTATTTTTGCGCGAAATTATAATCTGATTAAAATACAAATGGCAACAAATAGAACTTTTACAATGATTAAACCAGATGCTGTTGAAAATGGACATACTGGTGCTATTTTAGAAAAAATTAATGCTGCTGGTTTTAGAATTGTAGCAATGAAAAAAACGCACATGACTAAGCGTGATGCTGAAACTTTTTATGCTATTCACAAAGAGCGTCCGTTTTTTGGAGAATTAGTTGAGTTTATGACACGTGGTCCTATTGTTGCTGCAATCTTAGAAAAAGAAAATGCAGTTGAAGACTTTAGAACTTTAATTGGTGCTACGAACCCAGCTGAAGCTGCTGAAGGAACAATTAGAAAACTATATGCTACTTCTATTGGTGAGAACGCTGTTCACGGTTCTGACTCTGATGAAAATGCAGCTATCGAAGGAAACTTCCACTTCTCTGGTAGAGAAATGTTTTAATTTCGATTTTACTTACCATATAAAAAACTCGACATAGAAATATCGAGTTTTTTTTATTTAAAATTTTAACATTTCCAAATTCTTTATTCTATATTCGCGAACCTAAAATGGAGTCCAGAAACCATTCAAACGGGGCGGAACTGAAAAGCCTTACGAGTAAGAAAAACATTACAATTTTATTACTATGAAATTTAAAAATTACATTCTATTAGCGCTTACTGTTTTAACTTTATCTAGCTGTTCTGTAAGACTTGTTGATTTTACTACAATTAGTTCAAAAAATGTTAGCTTAAACATTGACAGAACACAAGGTAAAAAAGTAAAGGCAAGTAAATCTTACTTCTTAGGGATCGGATGGAACATTAAAGACGCTTTAGATTTAGCTCTTGAAAAAGCAGGAAATGATTATGATTTATTAATCGATGGTGTTGTTAGGTATGGAAGTTATCCTTTCATAGCATCTGTTTCTGTAGAAGGAACAGCGATCAGCACTAGAGCTATGAAAACAGCTATGGGAGAAGAAGAATTTAACAAATGGTTAGCAGGACAAGACGTTTTCGATCCGAAAAAGGATGTAGCTGAGAATAAAAAATAAAACAACTCCTTATTAGTTTTAAAACTCGTTACTTTTTGGTAACGAGTTTTTTTATTTAAATTCGCCATATAATCTTTTATCTCTTGAACTTTTATGAGACATTTATTTCTACTTTTCATTTTATCTGCAGTAAACATTAATATTAGCTTTGCTCAAGAAAACAATCAAAATAAAGCTCAAGATTTTGCTGTAATAATTAGTAGAATTGAAGGTCAAGAACCAATATCTTTAAAGGAATGGTTAAACTACACTAAGCTTGATTACAAATTAAAAGCTTCGAGTGAAGCTAACAAAAGTTCAGATGTAGCAGACAACGAACTTACGTTCTTCTTGGATGAGAACGGTAAAGAAGTTCCTTTTAAATTCAACAAAGGAACTATCTCCACTCAAAACCCATCAAAAGAAACACTTTTTAAAATGTTTCTTATTTCAAAAAGATTGAGCGCTACACTTAAAAGTAATACTGGTAAAACATTTAGTGACAGCGATTTTTACAAGCAATAAAAAATTATACTAACATAATTTTTTTCACAGCTTCCTCCCCCATTTCTTCGTTAATCATAGTAAGAATTTTTTCTTTCCCGTAACTAAGTTCCTCTCTTAACACAGAAGAGTTTAAACGAATAATTAATGTTCCATTTTGAAGTTTTACTTCATTAGTGTATGAAGCAATTCCTGGTCCCATTAACTTATTCCAAGCTTCTTCAATATGAATTTTTTGAAACCCTTTTTCAAGTTTATTTTCCTTAATAAAAGCTCCCATTAAATCTTTTATTGAATACTCGCTGTTTTCTCTTTTCGACATGTTCTTTCTACTATTCGCTTAAATTAAAAATCTCGTAAGGTTTATTACTTTGTTTTACCACCGATTCGGTTCTTTCAAAGTGTGTATCTGTAATAAATATTTGCCCGAATTCATCCTTATTTACTAGGTCGACAATTTGAGATACTCTGTTCTCATCTAACTTATCAAATATATCATCTAATAATAAAATCGGCGTAATATTAGACTGTTTTTTAATAAATTCAAACTGTGCCAATTTTAAAGCAATTAAATACGATTTCTGTTGACCTTGAGATCCGAATTTCTTAATCGGATACTCTCCTATTTCAAAATTTAAATCATCTTTATGAATTCCTACAGATGTATATTGTAAGATTTTATCCTTCTCTAAATTATTTTTTAATAACTCTTCAAAAGTAATATCATTCAATTGGCTTTTATAATGTAACGCAACTTTTTCCTTTTCATTGGAAATCATTTGATACTTTTCATTAAAAATAGGAACAAACTCCTTTAAAAACGTTTTCCTTTTCTCAAAAATCTCAGTTCCGTACAACATTAATTGTTCGTTGTATACATTTAAATTCAACTCATCAAAAGTCCTGTTGGCAGCGAAAAACTTTAACAATGCATTTCTTTGACTTACAACCTTATTATAGGATATTAAAGTTTTTAAATACTGTTTATCTTGTTGAGAAATTACACCATCAATAAACTTTCTTCTAGTATCGCTTCCTTCTATAATTAAATCTCTATCTGCAGGAGAAATAATAACCAATGGAAACTGTCCGATATGATCTGAGAAACGATCATAAACTTTACCATTTCTCTTTAACACTTTCTTCTGACCACGCTTTAAAGAGCAAATAATTTTTTCTAGTCTTTCGTTTACTAAATAATCTCCTTCAACAACAAAAAAATCTTGATTATGTCTAATATTTTGTCCAGCTATAGGATTAAAATAACTCTTTGAAAAGGATAGATAATAGATTGCATCAAGCACGTTAGTCTTACCTACACCGTTATTTCCCACGAAACAATTTATTTTTTTCTCGAAAGTAAATGTTTGGGATTCAATATTTTTAAAATTGACTAAGGATATTTTCTGTAAATACACTCGCTATGTTGTTTCTAGACACGAAGTGCAAAATAACGAAAAATCGGCTTTTAAAATCCAATTAAAAAAACTATTTTTGCGCCACTAATTTTATAAGAATTATGGCAACATATAAAAAGAGAGGATATAAACCTAAGAAAGAAAAGGTTGTAGATAATACTATTGAAGAGACATTTGACGAGTCGCAAAGTGATGTGGCTAAAGCGTTTGAAGGATTAGACCAAGCCGCTAACAAATCAGAAGAATGGATCGAAAAAAATAGTAAGCCTTTATTTTATGGTTTAGTTGGTGTAGCTGCTTTAATACTTTTATACTTAGGGTATACAAAGTTTATTTCAGAGCCAACAGAATTAGAAGCTTCTAACGAATTAGCTTATCCTAGATCTTTTTTCGATCAAGCTGAAACTTCTGCAGGTGTACAAGCTGATAGCTTATATACTTTAGGTTTAGAAGGTGGTGATGGAAAATATGGATTTTTAGACATCGCTCAAACTTACGGTGGAACAAAAGCTGGAAACTTAGCTAACTATTATGCTGGTATTTCTTACTTAAAGATGAAAAAATATCAGGAAGCTATCGAGTATTTAGATAACTTTAGTTCTGATGACGAATTATTAGGACCAACTGCTTTAGGTGCTATCGGAGATGCTTTTGCTGATATTAATCAACCTGACAATGCTCTTGAATATTATGAGAAAGCTGGAAATAAAAAAGACAATGAGTTTACTGCTCCTATGTTTTTATTTAAAGCTGGACAAACTGCTATGGAGTTAAAGAAGTATGGTAAAGCAGAAAGCTTATTCAATACAATCAAAGAAAAATACGCTACTACGCAAGTAGGAAGAAATATTGATAAATACATTAATAGCGCGAAATACGCTCAATAAACTATAATTCATTCCTCTAAAAAGAAGAATAATTTTAGATATGGCTACAACGAATTTATCATATTACGATAAAAACACCATCCCAAATGCGAAGGACTTTCGATTTGGGATTGTTGTTTCTGAATGGAATCCAGAAATAACAAAAAATCTTCATCAAGGAGCAATTGAAACTTTGATAGATTGTGGAGCAAAAAAAGAAAATATTATTTCTTGGGATGTTCCTGGAAGTTTCGAATTAATTTACGGGTGTAAAAAAATGTTAGAAACTGAAAATCTTGACGCAATAATTGCTATTGGAAATGTAATCCAAGGAGAAACAAAACATTTTGATTTTGTTTGTGATGGAGTAACTCAAGGAATTAAGGATTTAAACATTAAATACGATGTTCCTGTAATCTTTTGTGTATTAACAGATAACACCAGACAACAATCGATTGACAGATCAGGTGGAGCGTTAGGAAACAAAGGAGTTGAATGCGCGGTTGCTGCAGTTAAAATGGCAGCCATTAAAAATATCGGAAGAAATACCAACAGCGTTGGTTTCTAGTTTTTATTCTTAGAATAGTAAATATACATTTAAAGAAGTCAAGATTTAACCGTCTTGACTTTTTTAATTTATAGAACTTACTTGATAGCTTATCATTTATTCCGTAATTTTGATTTACGTTTTTTTGGTGTGGTTTTTGACCTATTAATAAAAACTACAATTATTTTATCATGGGAATCTTTAAAAAAGAACATAAAAAGTTTGAATACAAACCTCGTTACTACAAAGGAGACGGGAATCCTTATGAATTTAAGCATAAGTTTGATGAATACAGAACTACTGTAGGTAAGAGAAAATCTTTAAAAGATAAATTCACTACAGCACTTGACGAGTTCAAATCTTCTGAACACGGAGGGTTTAACAAAACTATAGTATTTATTATCATTATTTTAACGCTTATTTTCCTGTATTTAATCGATTTTGATCTTTCTATATTTTTGCAAAATTAATGTCAGATATTATTCAATTACTTCCAGACCATGTTGCTAATCAAATAGCAGCTGGTGAAGTTGTTCAACGCCCTGCATCAGTTGTTAAGGAATTATTAGAAAATGCTATAGATGCTGGAGCTACTTCCATTACATTATTATTAAAAGATGCTGGAAAAACATTAGTCCAAGTAATTGACAATGGAAAAGGAATGAGCACTACAGATGCTCGTTTATGTTTTGAACGACATGCAACTTCTAAAATTAAAAATGCTGAGGATTTATTTAATTTAAATACGAAAGGATTTAGAGGCGAAGCATTGGCATCAATTGCTGCAATTGCTCATGTTGAATTGAAAACTAAACAAGAAAATGAAGAGTTAGGTACTTGTATTAAAATTGAAGGAAGTAATGTGGTTTCTCAAGATGTCACCTCTACTCCCAAAGGAACGAGTTTAGCTGTTAAAAATCTGTTTTACAATATACCAGCCCGCAGAAACTTTTTAAAATCGGATACGGTTGAAACTAGGCATATCATTGATGAATTTCAACGCGTTGCTTTGGCACATCCGAATATTGCCTTTGTATTACATCATAATAATAATGAGGTTTACAACTTAAAAAGCAGTAACCTAAAAAAGCGAATAGTTTCTATTTTTGGTAATAAGACTAATGAAAAATTAGTTCCTGTTGATGAACATACCGATATCATTTCAATTAAAGGATTTGTTGCAAAACCTGAGTTCGCTAAAAAGAAAAGAGGAGAACAATTCTTTTTTGTTAATGATAGATTCATTAAAAGTTCATATTTAAATCATGCGGTAAATAGTGCTTTTGAAGGATTGTTGGAACAAGGATCTCATCCAACATATTTCATTTATTTCGAAGTTCCACCAAATACTATCGATATCAATATCCACCCAACAAAAACTGAGGTGAAATTTGATAATGAGAAAGCGTTGTATGCAATTATTAGAGCAACAGTAAAACATAGTTTAGGTCAGTATAACGTGGCACCTGTTTTAGATTTCAATAGAGATGCAACTTTGGATACACCTTATGATTTTAAAAATAAATCTAGTGTATCGACACCTAAAATTATTGTTGACCCGACATTTAATCCGTTTAAAAACGAAACCTTAGATAAGAATCCAGTTCAAACCGAAAGACTAAGAACTAGTTCTACTAAAACTTATCAAAGTAATTTTAAAAAGGACACTGGAAGCTGGGAGTCTTTATATGCGAATTTAAATACAGAATCATTCAGCTCTACAAATACGCAAGAGGAGTTATTTGAGAGTGAAAAAGAGACGGAAACAGGAAAAACTTTTCAGGTTCAGAAAAAATATATTTTAAGCACAATCAAATCAGGAGTTGTGTTAATTCATCAGACTTTAGCACATCAACGTGTATTGTATGAAGAATATTTAGAACATATTACCGTTAAAGAAGCTAACAGCCAGCAATTATTGTTTCCTATTAATATTTCATTTTCAACAACAGATATTGAAATGATTACAGGAATGAAAGCGGATTTAGAAAGTGCCGGTTTTGTGTTTAATGAAATTACAAAGGATACAGTTGTTATTGGAGGTATTCCAACTTCTATTTCTGAAAGTCAAATTACCTTGATTTTAGAACAATTATTAGACGATATAAAGTTAGAAGTGCCTGATGCAAGTTTTAGTCATTTTGATGTAATGGCAAAATCATTTGCAAAATCGTTAGCCATAAAAACAGGAACGGTATTATCTGGAAAAGAACAAGAAACCTTAGTGAATAATTTATTTTCATGTAAAGAACCTAGTGTTTCTCCCCTTGGAAAACCAACATTTAAAACCTTAACTTTACAAGAAATTGATACTATTTTTAGTAAGTAAAAAATGAATAGACTAACTACAGCTATAAAACACCTTATTATAATCAATGTGATTTTGTTTTTCGTTCCCAAATTAATGGGAATGGATTTAACAAGAATACTTGCATTATACTTCCCAAAAAACGAATATTTCGGATTTTGGCAATATGTATCGCACATGTTCATGCATGGAAGCGAATTCCATATTTTATTTAATATGTATGGTTTATGGGCTTTTGGAACACCTTTAGAGCAAATGTGGGGTAAGAATAAGTTTTTATTCTTCTATTTTTCTGCGGGAATTGGAGCTGGGTTAATTTATAGCTTAGTTAACTACTATCAATTTAACGGTTTCTATGAGCAATTAATAAATTCTGGATTAACTGTGACCGATATCCAAAGCATATTGGATACAGGGAAATATAACGCCGATATTATACAATTGACAAATAAAGAAATGAGTGAATTTTACTCACTCTATCATACCCCAGCTGTCGGAGCTTCGGGTGCAGTATATGGTATTTTAGTTGCATTTGGATTAGCATTCCCGAATGCGAAATTAGCCTTGATATTTTTACCGGTACCAATTGCCGCAAAATATTTTATACCATTAATGATTTTTGGTGATTTATTCTTTGGAGTTACAAAATACTCAATTGGAAATGTAGCACACTTCGCTCACGTTGGTGGAGCATTAATTGGCTTTATTATTGCTTGGTATTGGAAGAAAAATCAATTCAAAATAAGATAATCTACTATGGAAAATTTAAAGCAACATTTTTCTAGAGCTTCTATGTTAGAGAAAATCATTTACATAAACATTGCTGTTTTTATGTTAGAATTATTGATTTCCTCTTTTACAGGCCTATACAGAAGTCAACTAAACTTTATAGATCAATGGTTTGCTTTATCTTCTTCTTTGGATGCATATATCACTAAACCATGGTCAATTGTATCCTATGGTTTTTTACATGCAGGTTTTTTTCATATACTTTTTAACTGTTTCGCTCTATACATCTTTGGTAGACTATTCACTGAATATTTTACCCAAAAGCAACTACTTAACTTTTATTTATTAGGAACTATTTTTGGTGGATTATTCTTTTTAATTGCTACTAATACATTTCCTTTCTTTCTTGGTAAAAGTCTAATTTTAGTTGGCGCATCTGCTGGTGTATATGCCATAATGGTTGGAATTGCTACTTACATACCAAATTATGAATTAAGAATCCCACTTGTAAACTTATACATTAAATTATGGCAGTTGGTTGCATTTTTTATTGTTATGAATTTAATCAGTTTATCTGGTGGTAATGGCGGAGGACATTTTGCTCATTTAGGAGGAGCTTTGTTTGGTTTCTTATATGTGAGTAGAGCTAGCAATAAAGAACTCAACCTATTTGAAAATATTAGTAAATGGTTTAAAAGAGATAAAAGCAATTTAAAAACCGTTTATAAATCTGATAATCCTACCCCAAGAAGAAAAGACACTTTGCGTAAATCTGATAATCAAAAAAAGATCGATGAAATTTTAGATAAAATCGGTAAATCTGGTTACGATGCGCTTACAAAAGAAGAAAAAGAATTCTTATTTAAGCAAGGAAACCCAAAATAATGGCTAAGAAAAATCAGTTTAATTTATTTCAAAAATTGCTCTATTTTATAAATTCGATTGTTGCAACTATACTGTTACTTTCTTATTTTCTAGCTTTTGTTTCTCCTAAAACCATTCCTGTATTTTCTGTAGCTAGTTTAGCTGTTCCTTTTTTAATTGTTTTAAATCTTGTATTTCTGATTTATTGGGTAATTAAACTCAAAAAACATTTTATTCTTTCAGGGATTGTTTTAGCTTTTGGTTGGTTATTTTTCCCTCCATTTGTAAAACTTTCTAAAAAGAGCATTGCATTGAATTCAGATGTAAAAGTGATGAGTTATAATGTTCGTATGTTCAATATTTATAACTGGATTGAAGAGAAGGATATTGATCAAAAAATCATGACTTTTATTAATGAAAAAGAACCTGATATCCTCGCTTTACAAGAATACTACGATTCAAAAGATAGAAAATTCAACTACCCATACAGTTATTTTGTACCTAAATCACAAAAAAATAATTTTGGACTAGCGATTTTCTCTAAGTACAAAATTCTAAACAAAGGATCTTTAGACTTTAAAAAAAGTGCTAACAATGCCATATTTATCGATATTCTAAAAGGAAAAGATACTGTTAGGGTTTACAACATACATTTACAATCGTTAAAACTAAATCCACAAAAAGAAAATTTTGGAGAAGCTAACTCTGAAAAATTAGTAGATCGATTAAAAACTGGATTTAAAAAACAGGCTTCACAAGTTGAATCATTCCTAGCTCACGAAAAAAATTGGAAAGGGAAAAAAGTAATTTGCGGAGACTTTAACAATACAGCATTTTCGTGGGTGTATCGTCAAATTAGTAAAAATAAAAAAGACGCCTTCGAAGTTGCTGGAAGCGGATTAGGAAAAACATTTAACTACTTCTTCCCTATTCGAATTGATTTTATTCTTACGGATGAAAAAACTAAGATTCATAGTTTTACTACCTTTTCAGAAAAATTATCTGATCACTTCCCCGTAATGTCAAGAATAAATTTCGAATAGCTATATTAGCAATCGATTAAAATCTAATAAATTCTAACTTTCATGGAACACTTTGATGTAGCTGTAATAGGTAGCGGACCATCGGGAGCATCAACTGCTTTTCACTTAGCAAAAAAAGGAATTTCAACAGTACTTATTGAAAAAGAAAAACTACCGAGGTATAAGACTTGTGGTGGTGGTTTTGTATACAGAGGAAGAAAAAATCTTCCTTTTGATATTAGTTCTGTTATTGAGCGTGAATTTCATACTGTTGATGTTTTCTTAGGAAATACATTACACTTTCAAACCGTAAGAGAAGAGCCTACGATTACAATGATCATGAGAGATTCTTTTGATAATTTAATTGTAGAAGAAGCGAAAAAACAAGGAGTTACTTTATTAGAAGAAAACAAATTAACGGATATTAGTTTCGATAATGACGTAGCGATACTTACAACAGATAAAAATACCATATCTGCTAAATTTGTAGTTGCCGCTGATGGAGCTTTAAGTCCGACTGCGAAAATGGCGGGATGGACAGAAGAAACTAGAAAATTAATTCCTGCATTAGAATATGAGATTGAAGTTCCTGAAGAGGATTTCAATCGATTAAAAGATCAAGTTAGATTTGATATCGATGCAATTCCATATGGTTATGCTTGGAATTTCCCAAAGAAAAATCACCTTTCAGTAGGTGTAGCTTCTACAAAGAAAGCGAGAATCAATTTAAAGAAATATTATCAAGAATATCTTGAGACTATTGGAATAAAAACCATTTTAAAGGAATCTCAACATGGATTTCAAATTCCAATTGCTCCAAGAACTGATGGTTTTGTAAAAAGAAATGTATTCCTAATTGGTGATGCTGCTGGTTTTGCTGATCCAATTACTGCTGAAGGAATTTCAAACGCAATTTACAGTGGAGTGTTAGTTGCTGATGCAATTAGCGAAAGTGAATTGAATTTAGAAAAAGCTTCAGCTCTTTATGAGGTAAAACTACATGAAAAGCTAATTCCAGAAATTAAAACTGGATTATGGTTAGCGAAATGGTTTTACGAGCAAAAAACTATTAGAAATGTAATGCTTAAAAAATACGGCCAGCGATTTAGTGATGCAATGGCAGACGTTTTCCATGGAGACAGATCTTATCCAACCGATATTAAACAGGCCATTACTAGAAAAATTAAAGAACTTGTATTCTAAATAAAAAAGCCTCTCGATTACATCGAGAGGCTTTTCTTTTTCTTCTTAATTTTCTACGAAAATCTTTCCCTATTCAATTATGAATCGTTTATTCGCCTTAGTGAATTCATTTTCTAATCTTAGAATATAAACTCCAGACTCATATCGATCGATATTGATAGCTCTGTTATTATTTAAAGTTCCTCTATCTAAAACTTGACCTAACATATTAATTACGCTATATCTAGTATTAGACAAGTTATTACTTGAACTAATAATTTTTAATAGATTTCCTTTTTTAACTGGCACAGGAGCAACTGTTAAAGATGCTAATACATTCTCATCTTCATCTCCTAAAACATCAACTCTAGTTCCAAAACTAGCAGTTTCAACTAATGAAGCACTACAAGAACCTTCGTAAATTCTCACATTCGTGAATGTAGAAGTATTTCCAGATCCTGCATCATTATCATTAATGAATACTAATCTATCCATAGTTCCCGTATAAGAATCTCCTACTGGAATCACATACGTTTGAGTTCCACCAGCATAATTATCAAAGTTTGTAATACCATAGTTTTGAGTACCATGCACTTTGAAATATCTCGTAGATGTTAATGTATTATCATCTTCGAATCCAATACCATGAATCTCACCTTGAGACGTACTACTAAATTCAAATTCAATAACTGTATTAGCAGTAACAGTATAATTTAACGGAATGTACTTCCATGTATTATTAGTTAACGTTAAAGAAGCTCCTCCATTTCCAACAGAGAAATTACCTGCTGAATCTTGATTAGAGAATGGCGTAATTGTGAAACTATTGAAATCTAATGAAGCACAACCAGGGTCAGGATTTCCAGAATCCTCACCAATAGAAATTGCATCTAAAGCAATATCACTTTGCCATCCACTAGTTCCAGAACCAGTAACAACGGTAAATCTAATCTGTACACTAGACTCTCCTGCATAAGCAGTTAAATCAACATTTGCAGCATTCCATTGATTACCTTTATTACCATTTTGACTGAATATTGAAGTCCAAGCACCAGTATTATTAGTTCTAGCTTCAGCAGTTAATGAATTAATTGCACTACCAAACATGTGGTATTGGAATTGTAAACTTGGAGTTGACAAAGAACTGAAGTTTAAACAAGGAGAGTTTAAAATTGCAGTTTTATTTGGGAACCCTGTTCCATCACCAGAAGCTTCAACATAAATATATGTTGCACCATCTGCTCCCGAACTCGGACCTGTATTACTAGAAGGTGTTCCTCCTGTATCTCTAGTGAAATCGATATCATCTCCAGAAGTTGCATTTTCCCAGCTTCCAAAACTTGATTCAAAACTTTCACTAAATGGATATGAAGTAATTTCTCCATTACATCCGCCTGGATCTGGAGTAGTTCCTCCATTTTGAATTGCTACTGCATCTAATGCAATATCACTTTGCCATCCACTAGTTCCAGTACCTGTAACAACAATAAATCTTAATTGCACACTAGCTTGACTAGCATAAGCTGCTAAATCAACACTTGCTGCATTCCACTGATTTCCTTGATCTCCAGTTTGTGTAAACACAGCTGTCCAATCACCAGTATTATCTGTTCTAGCTTCAACCGTTAACGAGTTAATAGCACTTCCGAACATATGATATTGGAATGATAAATTCGGATTTGTTAATGATGAGAAATTCAAACAAGGAGAATTTAATACCGCTCTTTTATTTGGGAATCCTGTTCCATCTCCAGAAGCTTCAACATAAATATATGTAGAACCATCAGACGCAGCACTCGGTCCTGTATTACTTGAAGGAGTTCCTCCAGAATTTCTAGTAAAATCTACATCATCTCCAGAAGTTGCGTTAGACCACTCTCCAAAATTAGTTTCAAAGCTTTCACTAAACGGGAATGTAGTTACATCTCCTGAACATACATCTGGTGTTGGGTCTGGACCACCACCATCACAAGGATTCACAAAAGAAACCGTTTGATCTGAATTCGTATTTGTTCCTCCAT
The DNA here is from genome assembly GCF_964036595.1 of Tenacibaculum sp. 190524A05c. Classification (NCBI taxonomy): domain Bacteria; kingdom Pseudomonadati; phylum Bacteroidota; class Flavobacteriia; order Flavobacteriales; family Flavobacteriaceae; genus Tenacibaculum; species Tenacibaculum platacis. The sequence goes on from NZ_OZ038523.1 coordinate 1,471,380, forward strand.
TTGAATTTTCATTCGCTCCTTCTCCTACACCTCTTTCAGCAAATGCTTTCCAAATTAAACATCTGTATTGACCTCCATATAAATCTTGGTCAGCTTGTAAAATTCCATCACGACCAGAAACGAATCCTGGGTTGTTAGCCGTATTTTTTAATCCTTCGATTACTAAAGCCATCGCAATGTTATTTCCTCCAGTTCCGTTATAAAAATCTGGATCGAATCCTTCTTGATCAACTAATAACCAAGTCATATCCCAAAGTATTGTTGCGAAAGCATAACCAACACCGTGAGGTACAGCCAATCCATTGATATCAGCATAATCTGTATTATTGATCGATCTGTTTGTAGAGTAAGGTGTTGGACGAATACCAGGACCAGCATCATTTTGTCCTAAAACGTAGTTACCTACTCCTCTACTATCAGTTCCTTGATCTCCAGCTTTCATTGTAAGCATTAGTCCAAACCAATCAGACCATCCTTCTCCCATTTGCTCAGAACCACCTAAAGTATTACTATTTCTACCACCAACTAAACGGGTAGAAATACCATGACCGTATTCGTGAGCAATAATTACGTTATCAAAAGAACCATCTCTCCCAGGGTTCGTTTGATTCCATAAGAACATTTGCATTCGAGGGTTTCCTCCATCTCCAGGAGTTGCAAAGTTTGCGTTGTTCGTTCCACTACCATCTTGCGAATCAGCATTCACAGAATCACTTCCAGAACCACCTTTTCCGTAGTTGTTTTCTTGGAAGTTTCCACTAGCCTCATCAAATCCGTACTGATACCACACATCATGCATGATATTATTCCAGTAGAATAAATTTGTAGTAGAAGCGTCTCTATAATTAGCAGGAGATTGATTTAAGTTCACTGGAAAATCAAAATCTAAACCAGTTCCTCCACTAGGTGAAGCTCCAGTTCCGTTATTTCCATTTGCATCTTCTTGTGCCCAAACATTATTACCTCTAGTTATATTAAACTCAGCACCAGCAGCTCCATTTGTATCATGCCATCCAAAAGGTGAAGCAGTTAAATTAGCTGGATCAGTAACAATTGTTCTTCCTCCATCATCTGGATCAGATAAAGGCATTGCATAAACGTTATAAGAATCAGGAGCAACCATCATTGATTTAGTACCAAAAGGAATTCCAGAATTCTTTTCTACAAAGTTCTTAGTTTCTTTATGATTGTGATTATCACCTTTCACATGTGTATGCTCAACTTCACCGAAGTTACACGTGATTACCCAATTATCTTCGGCAATAATCTTACTAGAAGAAATATCTACAAAACTATTCCACCAGTTTTGTCCTCCTTCTTCATAAAGGTTAATATTCCAACATAATTTCAACTCATTATCTTGAAAAACATAAACTTTTTTAGCTGTAATAGGCTCATTATCTTCAGTAATTCCTGAATTCAAAAAATGAATTTCATCATCACCACTATTAGATCTTTTAGTTGTTCTAATTAGGTTTGCTGATGATTTCAAATTATGAGTAGTAATTACCGATTGAATAGCTGCCTCTGGAGTAATACCAGTAGTTTTAGATGAAGTTAATTTGGCTGCAATGTTCGGAACAAATTGATCAATTGCATAATTAACTTTATTATTTATTACAGACATGTTATACGTACCATTGACAATAGGAATATTATTGTGATACTGTGTAACGTAATAGTGTGTAAGACCTTTTTTCAATGAAGAAGCTGTACTAGTAACTTTCCATTCAGAAAAATCTAAAGAAGCATCTTTACTTTTCTTCTTTAAACTATTAAAATGCTGTTGAATTACACCTATATCTTTGGGAGTGGAATTTTGGCCATAGGCGATTAGGGACAGCAGGAATGCTGTCATTAATAGGAAGGGTTTTTTCATAATTAATTGATTATTAATGGTTATGCTGAAAGTTAAAGAATTATTAAATTAAAAAATATTTAACTTAAAAAATAAACAAAATAAAACCCTTTGTTATTTTTTATAACAAATTCAAAAAATATTTACAAATAAGACATAAAATATTAAAAAATACTCAATTTACCGCTTAAACACTCGCTTTAAGTCTAGTAAATCAATAGGATTTATACCCAATCCGTTCACATTCTTACGTGAAAATCGAATAACTTCATCGTAATACAATGGTATTACTGGAGCTTCGTTAATTAAGATACTATCCATTTTTTGATACATTACATAGCGTTTACTATTATCAACTTCTTGTATCGATTTCTCATAAAGATTATCAAAATTTTCATTTGAAAAATGAGTATAGTTTGGGCCGTTAGGGGTGAAGTTTTTGGAATAAAAAAGCGATAAATAATTTTCTGCATCAGGATAATCAGCAATCCAACTAGCTCTAAAAATTGGAAGTTTACCATTTGCCTTCCCTTGCCTTAATGTAGAAGGAGGAATTACATCTACATTAACACTCAAACCTATATTTTGCAATTCACGTTGAATAAATTCGCACAAATCTAAATAGCTACTATTAGTAGTTATTGTAATTACAACATTTGAATTACCAGTAACTTTTTTATATTCTTCAATTAAGGATTGAGCCTTTTGAGGCTGATAAGTATATCCTTTTTGATTATTAAAAGAAGGAAGACCTTTGGGCACAAATCCATTTAACGCAGGAGTTCCTATGTTGTTTCTTAAAAATGTTATCATTTTCACTCTGTCAAAACCGTAATTAATCGCCTGTCTAATAAGTTTTGACTTAATTGGAGTCTTAGATTCTCCACCGATAAAAAAACCTAAATATTCTGTATTTAAATAAGCACCTTTCTGCATGACAACTTCTTCCTTATACTTTTCAACAAGCTCTCCAGAAGTAGTAACCATCTCATCCTTGTACGAAGCATCTAAACTTTTCATAAAATCTAAATTCCCTTGAATAAACTGAAGAAACTCACTTTGCTTATCTGGCAAAAACGTAACTGCGACAGCTTCTAAATACGGTAAAGATTTTCCTTTTTCATCTTTCTCAAAATAGTATTCATTCTTTCGCAATACTAACTTTGTGTTTTCTACCCAAAGTTTAAACTTAAAAGGGCCCGTTCCTATTGGATTCGATCTAAATTCTTTACCATAAAATTCCACAACTTCTTTTGGAACAACGGAACAATATTTCATACTCAACAAACCAAGAAATGGCGGGAACGCTTGTTTAAGCTGTATTGTAAAGATAGAATCATTCTCAGCTTTAAAATTATCGACATTTTGCAAAACCCATCCTCCAGGTGATGCCACATTTTCATCCAAAAGTCGAGTAAATGAATATTCAAAATCATTAGCCATTACTTTTCTTGTTCCTTTTTCTCCAAATAATTTATGCTTATGAAAATAAACATCATCTCTCAAAGTAAAACGGTAAACCTTACCATCATCTGAAATATCCCATTTTTTAGCTAAACTAGGTTTTACATGAAGTGAATCATCTAACTGAACTAACCCATTAAATAATTGATTTACAACCCAAATATTTCTTTGGTCTTTAGCGAAAGCAGGATCCAATGAAGTTACATTAGAATGTTCATTGTACCTAAAAACCTCATCATCCTTAAACTTAGATTCTTTTTTAGCACAAGAAGTAAAACACAAAATTGAAAAAAGTAGCAAAGAGTAAAGCACACTCTTTAAACAACCTACCAAGCCCCTATTTGGTTTAAACATGAATATCCAAATTTTAAAATAGTCTTGTAAATATAAAGGTTAAATCTCCTAAAACGTGACTTTGTTAGCACCATCATCCAGCAATACCATCAAAACACGAATCAAACCATCTTAATAAAACTGTAATTATCTTATTTTAAATGTTAAATACTTAACATATTCTCAAAAAATGTTAAAATACACATTAAATGAATCCAAATACCGAAATTATGTTAAAAAAATAAATTATAACCACACATTAACTAAAATTGATAAACATTAATCAATGAAAAACACAAAAAAATGAATAAAAAGCTCCAGAAAGCCATTTCAATACTCTTAAAAAAATGTTAATTTAAGTTAATTTTTGTTAAAGTTTTACAGATATTATTTTACAAAAACACCTTAAATTTTACTCACCTGAAATAAAGTAAATCTCTTTATTTTACTAATGCTACACTGTTGCGTTTATAAGTTAAATCAGGTCAAAAAACACCACCTATACACTACTGTAAAACAACGCCTTACAGGTAAACCACTGATTTTTTTATCTTCTAAATCGATACATTTGCGTCAAATAAATATTTAATCAACCATGAAAAATTTAATTAAATTAACGCTGACTGCCATGACGGCAGCACTTGTGATTACCTCTTGTCAAAATGAAGGTAACAATGCAAACACAGATCAAAATGTAGAGGCAACTGCAAACGATGGTAACATCATTCCAGGGCAATACATTGTTGTTTTTAACGAAACAAAAATCGCGTCTGCTTCGAAATCATTAGGTGATGTAACTTTTACAGACAGAAAAGCGAAAGCAAAATCTGTTGATAATCTATCAGAAGTTTCTATTCGTAAAATGAACGAAGTTATTAGCACTTACAATTTAGATGAAAAGAGAGTTTTAAACTACTACACTACTAAAATTTCTGGTATGGCTATCAAATTATCTAATGCTGAATTTGAAGCTTTATCAAAAGATCCTTCTGTAGCATTTATTGAGCATGACAGAGTTGTAGAACTTCCAAAATTTGAAGTTGAAAGTACGATTCAACATAACGATGCTCAAAAAATGGCTCAACAAACTCCATGTGGAATTTCTAGAGCTGGTGGTTTTGCTAACGGATCAGGAAAAAACCAATGGATTTGGGTTATTGATAGTGGAATTGATTTAGATCACCCAGATTTAAATGTTGTTACAAACTCTACTTATGCTAGATCTTTTGTTGGTGGAAGCGCAAACGATTGTAACGGTCACGGTACTCACGTTGCTGGAACAGCTGCTGCAATTAACAACGGAACTGGAGTTGTTGGTGTTTCTGCTGGAGCTAGTGTAGTTCCTGTAAGAGTATTTGGTTGTAGCGGAGGAAGTGCTACTTCTACAATCTTAGCTGGAATTAACCATGTTGGTAGATATGACATCGCTGGAGATGTTGCTAACTTAAGTTTAGGTGGATATTTCGGATCTGGATGTTCTTCTAGTTCTTCATATAGAAGTGCTTTACAAGGATTAGGAAATTCAGGAACTTATGTTGCTATTGCAGCTGGAAACAGTAGTGCAAATGCAGCATTTTATGATCCTGCATGTATCAACGGAAATCGTATTTATACTGTTGCATCAATGACATGTAATCGTGGTTTCTCTTCTTTCTCTAACTATAACATGAATCCAATTGATGTTATCGCAACTGGAAGCAGTGTATTAAGTACATATTTAAATGGTGGATACGCTACTTTAAGTGGAACTTCTATGGCTTCACCTCACGTTGCTGGAATTATGCACGCAAGAGGAAGTGGACCTAGAACTTCGGGTTCTGTTTCAAATAGAGGAGAATCTTATCCAATTGCTGTAAGATAATTACGGACAACGAATTTGATATTTGATAAACTATTACCACTTGTTTCAAATGAAACAAGTGGTTTTCTAATTTATTATCTTAAAGAATTTATAATTCGAGCTCATACATAGTTTCAGGCAATCCAATATCATCGCTAATAAAATCTTTCACCTTTCTAAATCCCATTTTTATTAAAATTCGCTCAGAAGCAACATTAGCATTTACAACGTTACCAATTATCTTTTTCATTCCAATTTCCTTACAATAACTTATCAACCCTTTACAAGTTTCAGTTGCATAACCATTACCCCAATACCTCTCAATAAATCGATACCCTATTTCATCATTTCCATCTTCATCTTTAACCAAAGCTACCGTTCCTACAAACTTTTCATCACCTTTATTTACAATTGCATAAATCCAAAAGTCATTTGTTTCTATTTCATACTTTTCTATCAAATCTACTAACTCCTTTTTACATTCATCTAGGGTCTTTACCTCTCCCGTAGCGTATTGCAAAACCTTGGCATTACTTTCTAATTCAAAAAAAGGTTGTAAATCACTTATTAACAACTTTCTAATTACTAGTCTTTCAGTTTCAAAAATCATTTTCAATATTGTACTTTTGCAGTTGCTTAAATGTACAAGAATGAATGCGGAAAAAAAAGTAGCTTTTTACACCTTAGGATGCAAATTAAACTTTTCAGAAACTTCTACGATTGCAAGAAACTTTGTTAACGAAGGATTCAGTAGAGTAGAATTTGAAGAGAAAGCAGATATTTATGTGATTAACACTTGTTCTGTAACTGATAATGCTGACAAACGATTTAAAACTATTGTAAAATCAGCTTTGAAACAAAACTCTGAAGCTTTTTTAATTGCTGTAGGTTGTTACGCACAATTAAAACCGGAGGAATTGGCTAATGTTGATGGTGTTGATTTAGTTTTAGGTGCTACCGAAAAGTTTAATGTTACAAGCTACATTAATGATCTTACCAAAAATGATGTTGGAGAAGTTCATTCTTGTGAAATTGAAGATGCGGATTTCTATGTTGGATCATATTCCATAGGTGATAGAACTCGAGCTTTTTTAAAAGTTCAAGATGGTTGTGACTACAAATGCACATATTGTACAATTCCATTAGCTAGAGGAATCTCCAGAAGTGATACTCTAGAAAATGTATTAAAAAATGCTAAAGAAATTTCCGAGAAAAACATCAAAGAAATTGTTCTTACTGGTGTTAATATTGGTGATTATGGTAAAGGTGAATTTGGCAACAAAAAACATGAACATACTTTTCTTGAATTAGTACAGAATTTAGATAAAGTTGAAGGGATTCATAGATTAAGAATTTCATCTATCGAACCCAATCTCTTAAAGGATGAAACTATTGATTTTGTAGCTAACTCTGATACTTTTGTTCCTCATTTTCATATTCCTTTACAGTCAGGTAGTGATACTCTTTTGAAGAAAATGAAACGTAGATACTTGAGAAAGGTTTACACAGATAGAGTTTCAAAAATCAAAGAAGTTATGCCAAACGCTTGTATTGGCGTTGACGTAATTGTAGGTTTCCCTGGAGAAACAGATGAATTATTCTTAGAAACATATAACTACTTATCGGAATTAGATATTTCTTATCTACACGTTTTCACCTATTCTGAAAGACCAAACACAGAAGCTGTTTTAATGGATGGAGTTGTTCCTAAAAATGTTCGCTCTAAAAGAAGCAAAATGCTACGTGGACTTTCTGTTAAGAAAAGAAGAGCTTTTTATGAAAGTCAATTAGGAAATACGCTTACTGTTTTATTCGAGAGTGAAAATAAAGAAGGATATATACATGGATTTACGGAAAACTATGTGAAGGTAAAAACTCCTTGGAATCCAGAATTAGTAAACACTTTACATAAAGTAACATTGACAAAAATAGATGATGATGGACTAGTGCGTTTCAACTTTGTTGATACCAAAGTAATTGCTTAAATTAACATCATTAATTATTATCCCTATTAAAAAATTCAATTATGAGACTATTATGTATGTTTGTCTTATTATTGGCATTGAGTTGTAGCACTCCTAAAGAGAAAGCACCGAACAATGACAATACTACAGAACAAAAAGCAAAAGAAAAACCTCCTGTTAGTACCGTTGATAATTATAAAAATCAACTTATTGCAGTTTTGAGTAATCCAAATAAAGTAGAAACTGCTAAGGCTATAATAACAAATACTGGTTTAAAATGGAAAAAGATGATTTTAGATGATACTACTTCTAAAATTGTGACCATTGAAGTTCCAGATGGAAACGTAGACGAGTGGTTGAAAAGATTAAGTAACAATGAAGAATTCAGAGTAATTAAAATAAACTCTGCAGAAACACAAGAGGAACTAATCAACAAGGAAAAGAATAACTTAATTTCTTTACGTAAAACTAAATGTTTTGGAGACTGTCCTACGTATACTCTTTTTATAGATAAAGATGGTAATGTGTCTTATGAAGGAAAGGAATATGTTTTAGAAAAGGGAACCAAGGAATTTAAACTTACCGAAGAAGAATTAAGCAATATAAATACTTTATTAACTAAAAAAGACTTTTCTTCATTTAAAGACGTTTATGATAATCCGAAGATAATGGATTTACCAAGTACGTTTGTTATTTATAATGGAAAACAAATTCAGATTCGATTATGGAATGATGATGTTCCTGAAGAATTAATGGAATTAAACGAATACATTGAAGGAATTCTTTTAGAAAAAAAATTCTTTGAATAACATATGAAAGAAAAAACTCATTTATATTTTGTCCCGGGATTGGCGGCGAATACAAAGATATTTGAGTATTTAAAATTTGATGATTCTTTATTTGAAGCACATTTCTTAGATTGGATTATTCCACTTTCTATAGATGAAAGCATTGAAAGCTACGCTTCAAGAATGTGCGAATTAATCTCACATGAAAATCCGATATTAATAGGAGTTTCCTTTGGAGGTGTTATGGTTCAAGAGATGAGTAAAATAATCAACCCTCAAAAAACGATTATCATCTCAAGCATAAAAAGTAATAAAGAATTACCGAATCGTTTAAAATTTGCTCAAAAGACTAAGGCTTACAAACTATTTCCGACGAAAATAGTTGAAAACATTGAAGATTATGAACACTTATTTTTAGGTGATTATCTTAAAAAGAGAGCTGAACTATACAAAATGTATTTATCCATTAGAAATGCAACTTACTTAGAATGGGCAATACACAATGTTTTAAATTGGAAACAAGATTTTGAGTTGGAAAACATAATTCATATTCATGGTAATAAAGATGAAGTTTTCCCGTCTAAACACATTAAAAATTACATTGAAATTAACAATGGTACACATATAATGATCTTGAATAAAGCAAGAGTAATTTCCGAAATACTCGAGGAACAATGTACATGTTAATTCAGTTATAAACACATAATATATGAAGTCGATCATTTTACGCATATTATTTTTAGTCGCTGTAGTAACTACAGGTTTCTTCCTTTTAAACCTTACCAAGGTAAAACCGGATAGCACAGAAAAACCTATCACCGCCAAAGACTCGATTATTGTTTCTAAAAGTGTAAGTGACACCTATGAAGTAAAAGCCATTAAAGTTCCAGAATATATTGAGTTTGCTGGAGAAAGAGTTCCGTTGGAAAAAGCTGATATTTTCGAACGATTAGATAGAGAATTATTAGTTAATACATATTGGCAATCAAACGCACTATTATTAATTAAGAGAGCTAACAAGTTCTTTCCTTTAATTGAACCTCTTCTAAAAAAATACAATTTACCTGATGACTTTAAATACTTATGTGTTGCAGAGAGCGCTTTGATTCAAGTTCCTTCTCATAAAGGAGCTGCTGGTTATTGGCATTTTCTAAGAGCAACAGGTCGTCAATACGGACTGGAAGTGAACGACAATGTTGATGAACGATATAATTTAGAATTATCTACAAAAGCTGCAGCCAAATATTTAAATGACTCTAAAAGAAAATTCGGAAGTTGGACATTAGCCGCTGCTGGATATAATGCAGGTAATGCACGAATTTCAAAACGATTAAAAGAACAAAAAGTTTCTAACTACTATGATTTGCTATTAAACGTGGAAACAGGTAGATATGTATTTCGAATCTTAGCCTTAAAAGAAATCATGACTAACCCTAAAAAATATGGTTTCCTTTATGAAAAGGAGGATTTATATACTTTTCCCAAAGTAAAAGAGATTATTGTTGATACAGCAATTGATGATATCGCTGATTTCGCAAAACAATACAATATCACCTATAAAGAACTAAAACTAGTTAATCCTTGGTTAAGAGAAACTAAACTAGTTAATAGAAGTGCTAAAGAATACAAACTTAAAATACCAATAGAATAATAAATAAAAAAGCTTGCCAATTGCAAGCTTTTTTATTTATCTATATCTTTCAGATTTATTAATAATCTAACTTTTTCAGATAATCTAGCTTTAACTGCCAAATATCAAGCTGTTCCTTAAATTCCTGAATACCTTTTCTAACATTTTGAACCAAAGGATTATCTTCAGTTGCATTAGATATAAAGCTCAAGTTATTCTCTAACTGTTGCATCTCTCTTACGGTCTCAGTAATTTTCTTACGAATAAAGAATTGCTCATTATCAAGTTTTCTATAATCTTCTTGAGCGAATAAATTATCAACAACATTTCTAAACTTCATCATTTCAATCTCCTCTCTTCCTAAGTTTAACTTAGTCAATTTAGCATCAACTTCTTTATTAAACTTACCATCTAAATGACGAGCATTTCTTGGTAATGCTCCAAGTTCTCTCCATTTTAAGATTGTCTCTTTCACATCATCAATTGTTAAGCTATCATTGGCCTTGAAATCTTCAATAAACTTCTTTTTAGCAACAACTACAGCCTCTTGTTCTTGAGATACTCCATCTCTATGCGCATTCAATCTATCAAAATAATGGTTACATGCAGTCTTGAAACGGTTCCAGATTTCATCAGAAAATTTTCTTGGTACATGACCAATTTTCTTCCAATCTGACTGAATGCGCTTCATCGTATTTGTAGTTGCATCCCAGTCATCGCTATCCTTTAAACTTTCAGCTAGCTCCACTAGTTCCATTTTCTTCTTCAGATTATCTGTCTGAGAAGATTTCTCTTGTTTATAGAACGTATTTTTAGCTGTATTAAATCTTTTGGTAGCTTCTTTTAATTTCTGCCAAACAGCTTCACTTTTATTGTAAGGAAGCTTTCCTACATCGAAATATTTCTTACGTAACGCTTCAATTTCTTTTATGCTATTCTGCCAGTCTTTATGTGTTTTATTCTTTGAAAAATCATAGTTACTGATTTGCTCAACAACTTCTAATTTTTCATTAATTATATCTTGATGTTTTGACTTTAAATCACGATAATAATCATGACGTTTATCATGTAATTTTTTAGTCGCATTGCTAAACTTCGTCCAAACATCTTCTCTAAATTCTCTACTTACAGGACCTACCTCTTCTTTCCATAGACGATGTAATTCTTGCAACTCCTTAAAAGCAGCATTTACATCTTCCATTTCATGTAAAGCCTCGGCTCTTTGAATTAGTTTTAATTTTTCTTCTAAATTGTGTTTAAAATCTAATTCTCTGAAGTCTTGATTTAAATGTAGTAAATCATAGAAACGCTCTACGTGATGGTGATATGTTTTCCAAGTATCATTGTATCTAGTTCTAGGAACTGGACCAATAGATTTCCACTGTTCTTGAATTTTCTGAAAATCATTATACATTGTTTTTGGCTCTGCATTTTCAATTAAGTTTTTCAGCTCCTCAATTAATGTATTTCTTTTCTCTAAATTGTTCTTTAATTGATCATCAAGTTGTTTGTAGTAACGATCGCGCTTTTCTTTATAATCCTTTAATAACTTATTATATTCCGTCTTAATAGGACTAGAAAACTGAAAATCTATAGAATTACCACCTTGTGATAAAAACTCTTCTTTCTTCTCAGATAATAATTTACCAAACTTGAGGTTGAATGCATTTTTAATTGCATCTGCATTCTTTTTAATTAACTGTACAGGATTATTCTTTAAAAGACTTTGTAGTTCAGAAACTAATTTATCTAATTCCATTGTGCCGTAATCTAGCATTGGAATTTCCTGAGTTTCTTCTTTCTCAGAATTCTCAGCAACCACGTTTTCTATTTCGTTTACTGCTGCTTCAGTTTGTGTCGTTTGTTCAATTTGGTTTTGCGCTTCTTCCTTTGTGTTTTCCCCCAAGCTGTTATCATTATTTTCTAACATATGAATAATGTTTAAAGTTCCAGTTTTGTTTATGCTAAAGATAATGAATATTTATTTGCTAAAGGTTTTATTTGCACAACTTTGAAATAGTTATCAAATTCATAAAATTAGCCTAACTTTTTTGCCAAATCTGCCATGCTTTTTCAGCTTGTAACTCTAACATTTCAAGTCCATTCTTTATAACTGCTCCTTTTTCCTCTCCTTTTTGCAAGAACAATGTTTTAGCAGGATTATAAATTAAATCATACAAAATGTGAGATTCTCCAATACATTCATAAGGTATAGCCGGGCAATTATCTACATTCGGATGTGTACCTAAAGGAGTACAATTAATAATAAGCAAATGCTCTTTAATTACTGTTTCATCTAATTGCTGATATGTTATTACATCTCCCCCTGTACCTTGTCTTGAAACAAAAACCACTTCAAAATTCATTCTTTTTAAAGCAAAGGCTACAGCTTTGGACGCTCCTCCAGTGCCGAGAATAAGTGCTTTCTTATGTTTTTCCTTTAATAACGGCTTCAATGACTCCTTGAATCCGTAATAGTCAGTATTAAACCCTTTCAATTTTCCCTTCTTAGAAATTCGAACTGTATTAACTGCACCAATTTTGGCTGCCTTTTTATCAATTTTATCTAAAAAAGGAATCACCTCTTCTTTGTATGGAATAGTAATATTAAAACCAACTAATTGGTCCTTATTCTTCTGAATTAATGCTGTTAATTCTTGAATTGAATCCAGATCAAAATTCACATATTTATGATCTGTCAACTCAAGTAAATCAAACTTTTCCGCGAAGTATCCTCTTGAGAAGGAATATGATATATTTTTTCCTAGTAAACCAAAAAGCTTAGTTCTTTCTTCGATTTCCATAATAATCTATTGCTAGTATTAGTAGAATTCCCAATAGTATAAAACCAATGGAAATTAATGTTTCTTTGTCTTGAATATTTGGCAGGTATCTCTGATAATTTTCTATGATTTTATTTCCCTTAGAATCTAAAAGGAAACTACCATTTTCACTTTTAAAAATTGTTTCTTTCCACGGCCAAATAATCCCTAAAGAACCCGTAATAAAACCAATAATTATAGCGGTAACCTGTTGTTTGTATTTTTTGAACACATACCCTAAAACATGAGAAATAGAAACTAGTCCAAAAGCTGAACCTAAGGTAAACGTTGCTATAATTTTGAGATATCGAATTTTAACCGGATCATTTAATGGAGAAAAATCTCCAGAAAACATTGAAGCTACAACTCCTCCTAAAACATTTACACTATCAACTAAAAGTAACACATAGTTACCCAATAATATCAAAATAAAAGAACCAGATAAACCTGGCAAGGTCATTCCTGAAACTCCAATGATACCACAAATAAAAACAAAGAATAGATTATCATTCTCCTTTGCAGGTGACATAAAACTAATTGCAACCCCAATAACAGCTCCAATTAATAACCAGAGCATATTCTTTAATCGCCAATCACCAAAATCCTTTGAGATATAATATATAGAACCTATAATCATTCCAAAGAACCAAGACCAAACGTACAGTTCGTAATTCTTTAAAAAATAATCTAGAATAAGGGAAATACTGAAGTAACTAAATGTACTTCCCAACATTACCCAAACTAAAAATTGAAAGTTTGTATACTTAGCAAAACTTCTAAACCTTCCGTTGAAAAGAAGTTTAAATGCTTTAAGATTTATTCTACGAAAAGTAAAGATTAACTCCTCATAAAATCCCATAACGAAAGCTACCATTCCACCAGAAACGCCAGGCACTTTATTCGCACCTCCCATGGCTAATCCTTTTAAAAAAAGATTTACCTTTTGGCTAAATGTTCTTTCCTTATACATAGTCAAACTATAATTTAGCTTAATGATTTTTATTTGCTACAGCTAATCTTTCAAGTAATAATATCACTCCAAAACCAATAGCAGCTAATAAAATCGCATACATTAATTGTGGGTCGCCATCAAAAGATGAAGGTAAAATAGATTCTTCGTTAAAAGGCACTTTTTCTCCATGAGAGTTTGTTCTGTAAGTTAACACTTTCTTCCATGGCCATATTTTATTTAAAGAACCAATGATAAAACCTGTTAACGCTGCCAAAGTAAAGTTCTTGAAATTAGCAAACAGCCACTTTAGTACTCTAGAAAAAGATAATAAACCTGTAATTGCTCCTAACATAAATACAACGATAATAGGAATATCCTTGTTGGTTAATGCATTTAACACCGGTTTGTAAGCTCCTAACAAAACTAAAATAAACGAACCTGAAATTCCTGGTAAAATCATTGCGCAAATGGCAATTGCTCCTGCTAAAAATATAAATGGCATCGAAGAATCTTCAGAAACTAATGGAGGCAAAGTAGTAATTACATAAGCGATGATTGTAGTTGCAATTAACAGTAAAACGGAAACAACATTCCATTTTTCTATTTGTTTTGCCACATAAATAATACTTGCTAACACTAAACCAAAAAAGAAAGACCATAATAAAATTGGATGTGTTTCTAACAACCAAGAAATAACTTTAGCTAAGGAAAGAAAACTCACTAATATCCCTAAAAAAAGAGACAACAAAAAATTTCCATTCAGCTGTTTCCAAGCCTCCTTAAAGCCTTCGTTTTTTAAAGTTTTTAATAAACTTAAATTGATATTACTGATAGAGCTCAACAACTCTTCATATATTCCTGAAATGAAAGCAATTGTTCCTCCTGATACTCCAGGTACAACATCTGCTGCTCCCATAGCTATTCCTTTTAAAGAGATTAAGAAATAGTCTTTAATTTTTCTGCTCATTTTTAGTTTTTGTAGAATCTGGTTTCGGTTTGGTCTTAAAGCTGATTAGCTTTCTTTTCTTTACAATAATACTATCTTTTTTCTCTACTTTCTTCTTTTTCTTTTTAAAACCTAGTTTTTCACCAAGTTCTGAGATTGTATTAAAGTTTACTTGATAAGACAAACCAAGACCTTGAGTATACCCTTCATTATCAATGTCAAATTGAACATCATTGGGCTTATTAAAGAAGGTTCCTCTTAATGTTCCTTGTTCATTTAACAAGACTTCTACCTTTACTTCACCAACAACACTTGTTTGAGTATTTCCTCCTACGGGTACTCCTACTCTACCATTTACAAGAACTCTATCTGAAATTTGAGTTGATACCGAAACATCAACTTGATCATCAATAGCATTTTGAAGCTGATCAACATTTGTTCTATCCCCTTGAACATATCCTAATCCAACTTGGAATTTTCCATCTTCTTTATTAATAACACTTGAAAGTATACTTGTTGCAACTTGAGCAGCAGTTCCTGTAATTCCTTGAGAAGCACTATTACCAATTGCTTCTTCATCATAAAAAGTACTAAAAGCCATTAAAAATGTAAAGTGTTGCATTTTGGTATTTAAATCATTCTCATTTAGCTTAAACTCTAATTCTGATGCAACAGTTGAATTTGCATTTGGAATTTTAATATCAAATTCCTGTTTAGAGTCAAATAATCCTCCTGTAATTTTAGTATATAAATCAATTGGAATTTTTCTTGTTGAATTGATATTATCCAATAATTGTGCAGGATTCGCCTTGGTTTGATAGATGGCAGTAAGATCTAGTTGGGCGTTTAACGGATCTCCAGTCCAAGAAATTGTTCCTCCTCTTTGCACATTAAAAGGCTTGCTTATAATCCCTCCATATTTGAAGTTATATACTCCATTTTCAATGGTTATTCCACCATCCATGATAAACTTTCCTCTAGTATCAATTTCGATATTTAGATTTCCGTTTCCACTACCTTTTAAATCACTTCCTGAAACTTTATCAATTACAACCTGGGCAACAGCATCTTTAGTTACGGCTAGATTAAAATTAAGATTCAATCCTTTTACTTTCTCGATACTTAAATCTTCAGAACTTAATTCTTTATCATTTGTTTTAAAGCGAATAAGTTTATAATTATTCACTGTTGAAACATCGTTCAAAGGAATGACGAATAATGTTCCAGGTTGAGTTGTTGCATTAACGTTTATACTCAAGTTACTCGTTAATCCTCGTATTTGTGCATTTCCTCTAATTAATCCTTTCCCGTAATACGGTACTTCTTCTGCTTCTTTTGTATCTAATACTAATAAATTAGGAGTATCGACATCTAACTTCATGTACCATTTCTCAAAATCTTGATGTGTAATACTTCCTGATAAATAGCCTTTTGTATCGTATTTCGTGTCTTGTAGAATCATGTTATTGATTCGGAAAGTCTGATCAAACAAACGTATTGTAGTATTATCTACAAAATCAAAGTCAATATTTAGATATGGAAAAGTTAAACCTGCATCCAGTAAAGAAATATCTCCTCTAAAAACAGGATTAATAGCTGGACCTTTAGCTGTAAAATCTCCAGAAAGTCTTCCACGAATATTCGAAATTACATCACCACCAAAATCACTAAATCCATTTAATTCGTATTCTCTGAATTTCACATCTAAATCTACCTCTGCTTCTTTTTTAGAAAAATCTAATCCTCCTACAATTTTAACGTTATCGAACTCATAATCTCGAAGTGATACATCTACCTTGTATTTATTTAAAGAATTCTCTCCTTCTATTTTCATTTTCAATGTACCTTGAGAGAAATCATTTACAATCACATCATTTACCGTAATATCCGCAATTGGTTCTATTAAATTTTCCTGTTCTTTGAGTGCAACTTTACCATTTAATAATCCTGATAAAGCTAAATTTTCCATTTCTGGCAGAATACCAACTAATTGAACATCTGTAAAGCTGGCTTTTAAATCTTTTTGAGTATCCCCTAATACATTTCCTTCAAATTCAATTTTCTGCTCATTGGACACGAATTCAAAAGGACTAAATTCAAAATGGTTTTTTCCAAAATCAAAAGTAACTTTATTATTGCTATCTGCTTTTGGATTAATCGTCCAATCATAATTATTATGATTAAACGTAGATTTTTGAATTCCAACTACAGATTCGTGATTTGGATCAATAGTATAGAAGAAATTCATATTAAAGTTTTCGGTTAATTTCTTCCCGCCTTTAAAGGTTGATTTAAAAAACAAAGTGTCATTTGCTGTTCTATTGATTAAATTCAACTCTCCAAGATCGTAATACTTATTCTTAATCTCGCTTGCTGTTAAATGCGTGTTATAAAGTTTGTTTTTATTATCAATCCTCAGAACAACATCTTTTATCAAATTCTCGTAAGCGCTAACATCGGGCGAACTGAAGGTCAGTTTTACTTCATTACTATTTGAATCAACCTTTCCTCTAATCCTTGTGTTATTTCCGATGGCAATTTTTGGTAAAAACACGTCTACAATTTGATTGTAAATTTTAAAATCAAACTTAATAAACTGATTGGGATCAACTGGTAAAGGTTCGTAGTTTGTATATACGCTTCCTAAAGCATTTTGAAAAACTGGAAGCAAATCTTTAAACACAAACTTACCTTCTAGCTTACCTTGAACAATATCTCTAGAATTTACTTCAATAGTTTTAATACTATCTTTAAGTGAAGAGTTTACTTGAAAATCTTTAAACGAAAATGTTTTATTCTCATTGGTATACACTAAATTCTTAAAAGCAGCTTTTCCTACAATATTATCCAGTGTATTTCCTACCACATCAAGTTTCACATCTCCTTTGATAACTGAAATGCTATCTCTATCGAATAAATTCGTCTTTCTTAAATCTAGTTTATCAATATCTGCAGTAAAATCAAACTTGTTCACTTCTGCCGAGAAATCTGCAAGTCCTTTAAACTCTAGCTTAAAATTTTCATCTTCTGACTTTAAGTAACCATCAAACTTTTTATTCTGAAATTGCCCATTTACAGTTAAATCCTTGTAGGCATAACCTCTATAATTAAGCTTAGATACATTTCCAATAATTACAGAATTGATGTTGTCTACATTAAAACCTCTACCTTTTACGTCTGCTTTTAAAGAAACTTCTCCTAGGTCTGGATCATCGGCAATTACTCCTATATCAAGATCAATAAATTCAATTTCTCCGTTATACGTTGCATTATCAATATCATCAATATTTGTAAACTGTAAATCAGAAATTGTACCTCCGGCTTCCGAAGTAAGAGATAACGTAGCGTCCATAATTTCTGGTGTAAGATTTATCAAACCAGAAATTGAAAACTTTCCAAGTCTACTAAAACTCGTAGGAAGTGTTTTTCCAAGGACGTTAGGAAGTAAACTTTTAAGTTGGTTATAATTCGAAGAAACTTTATCTAAATCAGCATCGAAAACAAATCCTCGTTCTGACTTGAAGACATTTACAAAACCCATATCTCCACGCACAACCAATCCATTCTTCGAGTACATGTTCAAGTTAGGCGTATTGAAATTATTTAAAGTTCCATTAAATCTTCCCGTGAAAAACATTTTATCATTACCTCGAATTTCAGAATAAAATTTGCTTACATCCTTTACAGAAAGTTCGCTCTTTTTAAAATTTGCCTTCAGCTTTACTTTGTCCGTAAATTGAGCAAAATCTTTACGGTTATAGTTAAACTCTAAATCACCTTGCAGTTTGGATTCATTATCTGTAATTAGCGTTAAATCCTTAAAAGCCATTTGGGTTTTACTGTAGGTGAAATCGGTAGTTAGATTCGTTACATAAATATCTCGATTGTCTTTTAAAAACAAACCTCGAATATTTGCAAATACATTGGGACCTACAACTGAAAAATCTTGAATGCTACCACCTGCATTATATGCTGCATATTGTAATGGTTCTTTTCTATCTGCATCAATCAATTTAAAGTTTAAATTATCAACATAGATATTTTTTGATTTTAAAATGAAAGGAGTTTTACTTTTAATCGTATCATTTTCATCTTCGAAGGTATCTATAAAAACAGCTAGGTTATCATCCTCTTCTCCTTTGTACTTTTTCATATGAAAATTAACTCCTCTTAACGTAATATCGCCCAAATCAACTTCATTGTCCATCACTTTTTTTACGTTACGAAGGGAAGTTTTTAAACTCTTAATAAAAATTAAAGTATCCTTATGATGGTCTCTAATTTCAATATCTTTAAGATCTACATTACCCAAAAGTGATAAATCGAGCTTCTTAACAACAATGTTTGTATCGAAATCTTTATTGATGCGTTTTGTAGCTATTTTAGCTAGTTCACTCTGAACAAAAGGAGTAGACAAAATTAAAATCAAAAGCAATATTAGAATCACAATGATTCTTAGGAAACGGAATAGTATTTTACCTGCCTTTTTAATGATTTTTATTAAGTAATTAGATTATAAAAATCTACAAAAATTTTGCCTAACCGCAAAGAAACGCCAATTTTAACGAATATCTAACGTATTATGGATATTTTTGCATCTCAAAATCTTAAATAATTGAAAAAAGAGGTTTACATTTTAGCTATTGAAAGTTCTTGTGATGATACGAGTGCTGCGGTATTAAAAAATGATGAAGTATTAAGTAATGTTATCGCTAATCAAGAGGTACATTCTAAATATGGTGGTGTTGTTCCTGAGTTAGCTTCTCGAGCGCATCAACAAAACATTGTTCCTGTTGTACAACAAGCAATTGAGCGTGCCGGAATTACAAAAGAACAATTAAGTGCAATTGCCTTTACTCGCGGTCCTGGTTTAATGGGTTCTTTATTAGTTGGAACTTCATTTGCTAAATCTTTAGCATTAGGATTAAATATTCCTTTAATCGATGTAAACCATATGCAAGCTCATATTCTTGCTCATTTTATAAAAGAAGAAGATTGTAAAATCCCTCCGTTTCCATTCATCTGTTTAACCATAAGTGGTGGACATACTCAAATTGTAAAAATCATAAATCATTTTGAGATGGAAATTTTAGGTGAAACCATAGATGATGCTGTTGGTGAAGCTTATGATAAATCCGCAAAAATCTTAGGACTTCCTTATCCTGGTGGACCTTTAGTCGATAAATATGCTCAACAAGGAAATCCAAAAGCATACCAGTTTACACAACCCAAAGTTGGAGATTTAGAGTTTAGCTTTAGTGGATTAAAAACACAGATTTTATATTTCATTCAGAAAAACGTTAAGGAAAATCCAAATTTCATTGAAGAAAATCTTTACGATATCTGTGCTTCAATTCAATACACTATAGTTGAGATTCTAATGAAAAAAATTAAGAATGCAGTAAAACAAACAGGAATTAAAGACATCGCTATTGCTGGAGGAGTTTCTGCTAATTCTGAAATTAGAAAACGTTTAAACGAAGCTGATAAACATTGGGGATGGAACACATACATTCCAAAATTTCAATACACCACAGATAATGCAGCTATGATTGCCATTGCTGGATATTTGAAATTTCTAAATAAAGATTACGCTGATATTTCGGTTGCCGCTAAAGCACGATTGAAAGTAACAGAATAAAAACGTTTACGAACTATTCCTTCACGTTAATGAATTAATTATTTTAAAGACTATCTAATTACGATAAGTTTACAATGTATATATACAGACACATGCTGTGAGTGTCTAAATTAAGTTCATAGTATTTTAACTTATAAATTATGTTAGATAATATTTTAAAATTAGACGGAGTTCAAAAATTAAACAAAATTGAACAAAAAAATATTCAAGGAAGTGGTGTTACATGTGACCCTCCAGTTTACAGTCATATAGTACCTCCTGGTGAAGGCGCAATTAATGGAGGTCAAGGTGGCGTAGTATATACTCAACAATGTGTAAGAACAAATATTTTTGGAGGTAATCCAAGACCTTTTACACACACTTTCTATGCTTTAAGGTAATTCAATACATCTTATCATAAAAAAAGCGAACCTTTTCAGTTCGCTTTTTTTTATATAATTTAAATCTCAGTTTTATTTTGCAACCTTGATTGAACAACCAATTGCTTTTGTTTCAGTTTGTCTTGGTGTTTTACCTGCTAATAAATCGTCTACTGCATTTTCAACATATAAAGTATTTACGCTAGAAGCATCTCTTGCATTATCATCAATTGCTCCAATATAAGAAAGAACAAAATCCTTCTTAGCATTCTTTAAAATAAATACATGCGGTGTACGTGTTGCTCCAAACTTTGGGAATACTTTTTGACCATCATCAAACAAATATGGGAAAGTAAATCCTTTTGATTTAGATCTTTCAATCATTGAATCGAAATCATCTCCTGAAGAAACTGCAGGATCATTTGGATTTATAGCAACTACTGGGTATCCTTTAGTTTTATACTTTTTATCTAATGCTATGATTCTATCTTCATACATTTTAGAATACGGGCAATGATTGCAAGTAAAAACTAAAATTACACCTTTATCATCAGCATAATCACTTAGAGAAACCATTTTCCCATCAATATTTTTCAATGTAAAATTTTCAACCTTATCTCCTATTTGGTATCCTTTTTTCGCTTTTGTTGTAAAAGCTACGGTAACAGCTAAAACTGCTAATACTAGAATTGATTTTAAAGCTTTCATTTGTGTTTAATTTATAAATTTTTGTAGTTCTTGATTAAGGGCATCGTAACTAAACGACTGTTCGTAAAATGATCTTTTATTTTTGTTATAAATAATAGTTGCTGGTAAAGCTCCGCTCCAACTTTTATCTACACCATTAATCCATTTATTTTGATCTGGATCATCTAACACTATAACTTCCGGAGCTAACTTATGTTCCATGATAAATGGAATTAAATGACTTTCAATTTCATTAGGAAAATCTAAACTCACCAATAATACCTCTACATTCTTATCTTTATTTTCTTCGTGAATCTTTTCAAAAGCTGGTAATTCTTCAACGCAAGGTTTACACCAAGTTGCCCAAAAATTCACCACATGTGTTTTATCATCATTCTTCTCTATAAAAGGTTTCAATTCATCAAAATTTAAAACCTTTAATCCAAGATCCTTTTTTAAATCAGTCTGAACTTTAGTTTCTTTTTTAACTGGAGTTTGTTGTTCTTCCTTATTGGCTTCTTGTTTACAAGATACAAGAGATGATAAAAGAAGTAATGTAAGGGGTATTAGTTTTAATTTCATCTTGTTAAAATTAATGAAAGCAATAATGACAAAAGAAATATTAACTTTTTTTAACTAAAATCATAGATAACTATCTTCATTTTATCCTCTATAATCCGTCTTCCTAAATCAATTTGACAAATTCAAAACACTGAACTCTGAAAATCAACAATTTGTAAATATGATAAATTTTAATATATTTGTGATATCAAAATAATATCATAATAAAATTTAAGTTTATGGAATCAGAAAAAATTATTAAACCAGCAAATGGTTATTTAATGCTTACAATATTCTTTATTTCGTTCTTCGGAAGTATTGCAGCAGCCATTAAATTAGAAAACCCAGTTTTCCTTATTTTAACCTTTATCGCTTTGGTATTATCGTTTGGTTTTATATTGGTAAATCCCAATACTTCTAAGGTGGTTTTACTTTTTGGTAAATACATAGGAACAATCAAACAAAATGGTTTGTACTGGGCGAATCCATTTTACACAAAAAGAAAAATATCTTTACGTGCGAGTAACTTTGATAGTGAGCGTTTAAAGGTGAACGATAAATTAGGAAACCCAGTTATGATTAGTACTATTTTGGTATGGAGAGTAACAGACACTTATAAAGCTGCTTTTGATGTTGATAACTACGAAAACTTTGTTCGTGTACAAACCGATGCTGCAGTTAGAAAATTAGCTAGTATGTATCCTTACGATAATTTTGCCGACGAAGGACATGAAGAAGATATAACACTTAGATCTAGTGTTAATGAAGTAAGTGAAACTTTAGAAAAAGAATTAGAAGAAAGATTATCTATTGCCGGAATTGAAGTTTTAGAAGCAAGAATAGGATACTTAGCTTATGCTCAAGAAATCGCAAATGCAATGCTTAAAAGACAGCAAGCTACAGCTATTGTTGCTGCTCGTCATAAAATTGTAGAAGGTGCAGTGAGCATGGTTGAAATGGCATTAGAAGAATTAAATAAAAAGGAAATAGTGGAATTAGATGAAGAGCGAAAAGCTGCAATGGTTAGTAACTTAATGGTTGTACTTTGTGGTGATAAAGATGCATCTCCAGTATTAAACACAGGAACACTAAGTCATTAATTTTACATGGATAAATCTCAATTTAAATTCACTTTAGTTGACGGAGAAGTAGTTGTTGATAATGAAGTTATCAAAATTTATAAAAAAGGTGGTTTTCTTAAGGAAATAAAAGAAAAAAGCTGGTTATTGTTCATATCAATTTTAATCATTTACAAAGTCCAGAAAAGTATTTTTAATAATGATTTTGAATCTACCATGGATTATGTTGGATTTGCTTTAAGACTTCTTGTGGCCTTAGTTATATTATTATTAGGTATTTATTATGCTTTCAGATATAATTGGTTAAGTTCAATTCAATTAAACACTATTGAAACAGTAGAATTTGAAGAAAATAACAATGAAATAGAATTAACCCTCGTAACTTCTAATAATCGTGAGAAAATATTAAACTTTCGCAAATTGGAAAATCAAGTTGATCCTTTTATTCAGGTTATCCAAAAGAGAAATTCAAGAGTAAAAATTAAAAACATTTAACTATGAAAGAATATAAAGTAATTATGCTCAAATTAGGCTTTAAAAACAGATATAGTAAATTAGAAGAATTACTAAATCAGTATGCTAGAGAAGGTTGGGTATTAAAGCACTTAGGAGAAGGTTGGACAAATATTGTTTTTGAAAGAGATAAAAACAGATAATTAATGAGAGTATTTAAAGAAGAACAACGATTTACTCAATTATGGATAATTGTAGTGTTAGTAATGAGTACTATTGTACCATTAGCTCTATTTGCCCGAGCATATGCTAATAATCAAATGTCTTTACAAGACGTAATTATCGCTTCAACTCTTATATTAGCAAGTTGTTTTTTCATTTTTGTATTCAAATTGACCACAAAAATTGATAAAGCAGGAATCCATTATAAATTCTCTCCAGTACATTTTTCATTTAAACTGATTAAATGGAATGATATGGAAGAAGTTTATACTAGAAAATATGATGCGATTAGTGAATTTGGAGGTTGGGGATTTAAAGTTAATCCCTTTAGAAAAAAGAACAAGAGTATTGCCTTAAATATTGCAGGCGATGACGGAATTCAAATCCTAACCAAAGAAGGAAAACAAATCTTAATAGGAACACAACAACTAACTAAGGTTAATCAGAGCATAAAATACTATACTAAAAATAACGAAACCGATGTTTAAAGTACTACTATATCTTTTTATGTATATCACATATTTGGTGATTTCATTCATATAAAAACGATTTGTAAAATTTAATTATGGCGAAGAAAAAAGCATTTGCATTACGAATAAATGAAGACATGCTAAAAGCAATTGAAAAATGGGCTTCAGACGAATTTCGATCTACTAATGGACAGATTGAATGGATGCTTATGCAAACTTTAAAGGAAGCAAAAAGAGAACCTAAAAAGAAAAACGAAGAGTAATTCAGTTGCGTTAACACTTTTTTAAGAAATCCTAAAATGATTTAAATGTATTTTTAGCTTTTCTTAATCAACTAATTAATTCTTCATGAAAAAATCTATTTCATTACTATTGTTCTTAGTAAGCTTTATAGCGTTTGGACAAGAGTTTTCTATGGACATTGTTAAAAACATGAAACCTAGAAATATTGGACCAGGTGGAATGAGTGGTCGTGTGACTGCCATTGATGTTGTTCTTAAAAATCCCGATGTAATGTATGTTGGAACCGCTTCTGGTGGTTTATGGAAATCTACTTCTGGTGGTATCAAATGGGAACCAATCTTCGATAAAGAAGTTACTGCTTCAATTGGTGCTGTAGCCATTCAACAATCTAATCCGAGTGTAATTTGGGTTGGAACTGGAGAAGGAAACCCACGTAATAGTTTAAATGGTGGTTACGGAGTTTATAAATCATTAGATGGAGGTAAGACTTGGAAGTCTATGGGACTTGAAAAAACACGTCATATTCATCGTGTAATTATTCATCCAAATAATCCAGATGTTGTTTACGTAGCTGCAATCGGTTCACCTTGGGGAGAACATAAAGAGAGAGGAGTTTACAAAACTACTGATGGTGGTAAAACTTGGAAACAAATCTTATTCAATAATATCAAAACTGGAACGGCTGACTTAGTTATGGATCCATCGAATCCTAACAAACTTATTGCAGCAATGTGGGAGCATAAACGTGATCCTTGGTTCTTTAAATCTGGTGGTAAAGGAAGTGGTTTATATATCACACATGATGGTGGAGAAAATTGGAAAAAAGTAACCGATAAAGAAGGTTTCCCGAAAGGAGATTTAGGTAGAATTGGAGTTTCAATTTCAAGAAGTAATCCAAATGTGGTGTATGCTTTAGTTGAAGCTAAAAAGAATGCGCTGTATAGAAGTGATGATGGTGGTTTCAAATGGAAAATGGTAAATAATAAATCAGGAACTTCTGGTATTGGAAATCGTCCTTTCTATTATTCTGAAATTTATACAGATCCTCAAAATGAGAATAGAGTTTACAGTATTTATACTTATGTAAATGTTTCTCAAGACGGTGGAAAAAGCTTTAAAATGTTGATGCCTGCTTATGGCGCTAATAATGGAGTTCACCCTGATCATCACGCTTGGTGGATTCATCCAGAAAATGGGAAATTCATGATTGATGGAAATGATGGCGGATTAAACATTACTAAAGATGGTGGTAAAACTTGGCGTTTTATTGGAAACTTACCAGTTGCGCAATTTTATCATATCAATGTTGATAACGAATTTCCGTATAACGTTTATGGAGGAATGCAAGATAATGGTTCTTGGAGAGGACCTGCTTATGTATGGAAAGATCAAGGAATACGAAACTCATATTGGCAAGAAATTAGTTTTGGAGACGGTTTCGATGTAGTTCCAGATAAGGATGATTCTAGATATGGATGGTCTATGAGCCAACAAGGATTTGTTTCTAGATATGATTATAAAACTGGAAATAACTACACTGTACGTCCAACACATCCTGATGCTAATGTAAAGTTACGTTTCAACTGGAACTCTGCTATAAACATTGATCCTTTTGATAATTCTACAATTTATTTTGGAAGTCAATTTGTACATAAGTCAACTGATAAAGGGTTGACTTGGGAAATCATTTCTCCAGATTTAACTACTAATGATAAATCAAAGCAAAAACAACATGAAAGTGGAGGATTAACAATGGATGCTACTGGTGCAGAAAATCACTGTACTGTTTTAGTTATTGAACCTTCTCCATTAGAAAAAAACATGTTGTGGGCAGCAACTGATGATGGACAAGTACATTTTACTCAAAATGGAGGAGCTACTTGGACAGATGTTTCTAAAAACGTTAAGGGATTACCAGCTAACAGTTGGATCACGCAAATCAAAGCTTCAAACAAAAATAAAGGAGAAGCATTGTTAGTAGCGAATGATTATCGTCGTTTTAATTATACTCCTTATGCTTTCCGTACAAAAGATTACGGTAAAACATGGGAACGTATTGTTGATCAAAATGATGTAAAGAGTTATGCCTTATGTATCGTAGAAGATCCTGTAGAGTCTAACTTGTTATTCTTAGGAACTGATGATGGATTATACATTTCTGTTGATGCTGGAAATAAGTGGACAAAATGGACTGAAGGTTTCCCAACTGTATCTGTTAAGGATTTAGTAATTCAACCAAGAGAACATGATTTAGTTATTGGAACTTTTGGTAGAGCAGCTTGGGTATTAGATGATATCCGTCCGTTAAGAGCAATTGCAAAAAATAAATCTGTATTAAGCAAAAAGATTGAACTTTTCAATCCACCTACAGCGTATCAAGCAAGCTATCAACAACCTTCAGGAACTAGATTTGGAGCTGATGCTTTATTTAATGGAAAAAACCGAGGTTATGGTGCATTAATGCAATTTTATATTAACAAGCCAAAACCAAAAAAGAAGAAAAAAAAGAGTAAGGATAAGTCTGATATGAAAAAAGAAGAGAATAAAATAAAATGGGATTCTCTTAAATTTGAGTTCTTTGATGGTACTCGCTTAATCCGTACTTTAAAACGTAAAGTTCCAAAAGAAAACGGTATTCATACTGCAACTTGGTATATGACAGAAAAAGGTGTACCAAGAGCTTCAAGAAGAATCAGAAAATCTAAATCTGAACCTTCTGGTGTAAGTGTAAAACCAGGTACTTATAAAGTGAAACTTACTTTCGGAGATCAAACATCAGAGCAAAATATTACTGTAAAATATGATCCTAGACTTACAATTTCTAATGAAGCTATAAATCAAAAATATAATACTTCAAAAGAATTAGAGAAACATCAAGAAGTGATGGTAAATGCTGTTAAGCAATTAGTTGAAAGTAAAAAAATCGCTGAAGGATATAAAAAAGAATTATCTACAAAAGATAAAAAGAAGTATAAAGATCAAATAAAAGCTTCTAAAGACATTATTAAGAAAATTGATACAATACTTACAGTTTACTTAGGTAAAGTTGATAAACGCCAAGGTATTGTAAGAAGTCCAGAACCAAATGTGAGTAATCGTTTAGGAACTGCAAGTTGGTATATCAATAGTAGATTTGGTAATCAAACAGCAACTGAAACACGTTTAATCAATCAATTTAAAACGTCTTTAAAAGAAGCATTAGGGCAAACAAATGCTTTCTTTAATAAAGATTGGCCAGCTTACAAAGGAGAGGTTGAAAAAATTACAATTTCACCATTTAAAGAGACAAAGATTTTTCAATTGAATTAATCCGTAACTTATTGACGACTAGATCGTCTTATTAGAAATCAAAAATATCTAAAAATGAAAAACACAATCTTATGCTCTTTCCTTGTGGGTCTCTGCCTCGTTTCCTGTAAAGAAAGTAAAAAAGAAGAATTAGATTCTTCTAAAGAAATCAAACAGTATTCCATCAAACAAATGATGGATAATGAAAGTGTTTTTGGTGGTAGTTTCTCATCTGACAATTCAAAATTATTAGTTACTAGTAATAAATCTGGTATCTATAATATGTATACTGTCAGCACCAAAGATGGAACTTATACTCCAATTACAAAATCAGACAGTTCTTCTGTTTATGCTACATCTTACTTCCCTAAAGATGATAGGATGTTATTTAGAATGGATGATAATGGAGATGAAATTTATCATATCTACAAACGTGATTTAGATGGAACCATTACTGAACTTACTCCAGGAAAAGGTGTGAGATCAAGTTTTTACGGATGGTCGAAAGATGAGAAAAGTTTCTTTTATGCTTCAAACAAAAGAGATAGTAAGTACATGGACATTTATGAAATGGACTTAGAAACATTCACTTCTAAAATGATTTATGAAAATAAAGAAGGATATGATGTTTCTGCAATCTCAAACAACAAGAAGTTATTTGCATTAAATAAAACAGTAAACACAAATGATAGTGATTTATTCCTTTATGATGTAACTACTAAAGAAACCGTAAAAATCAATGGAACTTTAAGTGGTAACTCTGCGGAAGATTTTTCTAATGATGATAAGTTCTTTTATTACACTACTGATGCAAATGGAGAATTTACAACGTTAATGAAATATGATATCCAAACAAAAGAATCAACAGAAGTCTTAAAAAAGGATTGGGATATTAGCGGAAGTTATTTTACTAATAAAGGAAAATATCGAGTAACGTATATCAATGAAGATGCAAAAAATGTAATTGAAGTACAAGATGTTGCTACAGGTAAGAATATTGAATTACCAAGTGTGGATGGAAAAAGCATTACAAGTGTAGGTTTTTCTAGAGACGAATCTATGATGCGTTTTTATGCTGGAGGATCAAATTCACCTTCAAATCTTTATGTTTATGATTTAAAAACTAAGGATCAAAAACAATTAACCGATGTTTTAAATGATGAAATTAACGGAGATGATTTAGTAAGCGCTAAAGTTATCCGTTATCCTTCTTTTGATGGTGTAACCATTCCTGCTATTTACTATTTACCACATCAAGCTTCTGCAGAAAATAAAGTTCCTGCATTAGTTTGGGTTCACGGAGGACCAGGAGGACAATCTCGTCAAAATTTTAGTTCTAGAATTCAATATTTAGTTAATCACGGATATGCTGTTTTAGCTGTAAATAATCGCGGAAGTAGCGGTTACGGAAAGACATTCTATAAAATGGACGATAAGAATCATGGTGAAAAAGATTTACAAGACTGTGTAGAAGGTAAAAACTGGTTAGCAAAACAAGCTGAAATTGATCCAGAAAAAATTGGAATTCTTGGAGGCTCATATGGTGGTTATATGACTATGGCTGCTCTTACTTACACTCCAGAAGAATTTGCAGTTGGAGTCAATATTTTTGGAGTAACGAATTGGATGCGTACTTTAAAAAGTATTCCACCATGGTGGGAATCATTCAGGGAAGCTTTATACAAAGAATTAGGAGATCCACATTCGGCCGATTCAGTTCGATTAAAAAGAATCTCTCCCCTATTCCATACAGATAAAGTTACTAAACCACTAATGGTATTACAAGGAGCTAAAGATCCTAGAGTTTTACAAGTTGAGTCTGATGAAATCGTAGCTGGAGTTAAGAAAAACGGTGTTCCTGTGGAATACGTATTATTCGAAGATGAAGGTCATGGTTTCGCTAAAAAAGAAAATCAAATTGAAGCTAACAGTAGAATTTTAAAATTCTTAGATCAATATCTTAAAAAGAAAGAGCCAATCGAGAAGTCGGCTTTATAAATTAAATCAATAAAAAAATAGAATCTCTAGTTTATTAAATTGGAGATTCTATTTTTGTTTTATAACATATTCAAAATGAAGAGAAGATTATTAGCACTTTTAGCATTATTTGTTTTTTGTCAAATAAATGCACAACAAAATCCTGAAAAAGAATTAGGGATTTGGTACATGTACAATGGTTCACACAAAATATCTGATAAGTTCAGTATAAAATCTATGGCTCATTTTAGATTTTTTGAAATTGGAGAAGATATGCAACAATACATTTTACGTTTTGGATTGAATTATAAAATTGATAACACATTAAGTGCTACACTAGGATATGCATTTCTAGATACTGATACTACATTTGGATTAGATGGAGGAACATTTGGAGATCATCGTATTTATGAAGATTTACTAGCTAACCATAAAATCTCGAAACTAAGTTTTGCGCATAGATTACGTGCAGAACATCGTTTTTTCAACTCTCAAACTGGTCATTTATTAAGATATCAATTAGGTTTAAGTTATCCGATTGCAGAAAAATGGTCAACTTATATTTATGATGAAGTCTTCTTCGATTTTGATGGTGGAGATGCTTATAATCAAAATTGGTTTGGACTAGGTTTTAAGTACCAACTTTCTAAAGTTGCAAAATTACAATTGGGTTATATGAGTATTAATATAAATAATCAGAACTTAGATAGAATTCAATTGGGTATTGCTATTAGTACGGATCATAGAAAAAAGAAGAAATAAAAATTTTGATACCTTAGCAAAAACTTAACAACTAATGGAAAATCAACCTTTCTTTTCTAATGACGCTATTGTCTTTGGTATCTTAATGATTTCACTTGGATTTGTATTTTATACTGAAAGTATAAAAAAAGGATTCTGGTTAAAATTCTACAAAATTGTACCTGGATTATTAATGTGTTATTTAATCCCTGCAATATTTAATTCTTTAGGAATTATTTCAGCAGACACTTCTAAAACTTATTACATCGCTAGTAGATTTTTATTACCTGCCTCATTGGTTTTGATGACTTTGAGTATTGATTTAAAAGCTATTTTTAATCTTGGTCCTAAAGCCTTAATTATGTTCTTTACTGGAACTTTAGGAATTGTAATTGGTGGTCCAATCGCAATATTACTAATATCATTAGTTTCTCCTGAAACAGTTGGAGGTGTAGGTTTTGACGCAGTATGGAGAGGATTATCAACTCTTGCCGGAAGTTGGATTGGTGGTGGAGCAAATCAAGCTGCTATGTTAGAGATTTATCAATATAATCCGGAAAAATATGGAGGAATGGTGTTGGTTGATATTGTTGTAGCAAATATTTGGATGGCGTTACTTTTAATTGGTATTGGTAAATCAGATAAAATTGATAACTGGTTAAAAGCGGATAATTCTGCAATTGAAGAATTAAAAAGAAAAGTGAGTTCATTTACCGAGAAAGTTTCTAGAAATCCATCTTTAACGGATTTAATGATTCTTCTAGCTTTAGCTTTTGGTGCTGTTGGAATTGCGCATTGGGGAGCCGAATCTATTTCATCATTTCTAACCGAAAATGTAAGTGCTGTAGCCGATAAAAGTTCAGCATTATCATCATTCTCTTCAAAATTCTTTTGGATGATTACTATTGCCACAGCAATTGGAATAGGACTTTCATTTACGAAAGCTAAAAATTATGAAGGTGCAGGAGCTAGTAAATTAGGTAGTGTATTCATATATGTATTGGTAGCAACGATTGGGATGAAAATGGATTTATCTAAAATTATTGAGAACCCAGGTTTAATTGCTATCGGTTTAGTTTGGATGGCTATTCATGCTGGTTTATTAATATTAGTAGCAAAACTTATTCGTGCTCCATATTTTTTCTTAGCTGTTGGTAGTCAAGCAAACGTTGGTGGTGCTGCGAGTGCACCTGTTGTTGCAGCTGCATTTCACCCATCATTAGCAACTGTAGGAGTTTTATTAGCTGTTTTCGGTTATGTTGTAGGAACATATGGTGCTATTTTGTGTACAATTTTAATGGAAATAGCCTCAAAAGTTGTCTAGAATTCTGCATATTTGCAATCGAAAATTTTAAATATATATGAGAAATATTATCGCATTATTACTTGTTTCGTTAATCGCTTTTTCTTGTTCATCAGAGAAAAAAATGGGAAACATGGTAGTAACAGGACAAATTAAAGGTCTTAAAAAGGGTACTTTATATCTTCAAAAAATGATTGACACTACTATTGTTTCAGTAGATTCTATTCAGTTATTAGGTGATGATAAATTCTCTCTTACGGATGATGTAGACTCTCCAGTTATGTATTACCTAACTTTTGACGGAAATACCGAACCTAAGAAATTAATGTTCTTTGGAGAAAAAGGAACAGTAACTATTAATGATAAAGTTGAAGAATTTGGTTTTAAACCAACGGTTACCGGTTCTAAGAATCAAGAAGTAATGGATAAATTCAATGAAGTTGATAATCAATTTAAAATGAAACGTTTAGATTTCATTGCTAAAGATTTAGAAGCTCGTGCTAAAAAAGACAGTGTCTTAGCGGATAGTCTAGCTAAAGAATATAAAAAATTAGTTCGTCGTCGTTTCTTATTTACTACAAACTTTGCTATCTCAAATAAAGATAGTGAAGCGGCTGCATACATCGCTTTAACGGAATTATTCGATGCAAATATTTACTTATTAGATACGATTAATAATAGCTTAACAGATAAGGTTAAAGGATCTGATTATGGTAAACGATTGAATAAGTTTGTTACAGAAATCAAAGAAGCAGAAGCTAAAAAAACTGAATAGGTTAATAATAATTAACTCTTATAAAAATATAAAGCCTTTCTTTTCAGAAAGGCTTTTTTGGTCTTTTAGTTTAAGTTCAGTAGCATTCCCCCAAATTTTACTTTCCCTTAAAACATAGGATAGACCCATGGTGTAAATATATGAAAAAACTAAGAAACTATTGATTTACTGATTATTAACTAATTAGCATGAAATTATAGTATCATAAAATGATAAAATAGTACCAAAAAAGCAACACGGATGCATTAAAGTGTGTGACATTTACAAAAATTCAGTGTCAAAAGCATGAGTAAAATATGGATTGATTACTATCCTTTATCTTACATACTTATTAAATTAATAAGTAATTACTAGGGGCTTATATGCCCCTTTCTTTTTGCAGTCTTTTCAGTTTATAAATATTTCTTACATCACTTTCTTTACTTTTTTTCAATAGTTTTATTCTTACAAGAGATATTACATTTATAAACAATCAATAAGAAGTTTATCCTCTTTTCAATCATCAATTCAATCCAAAATGACTAACAAAAAATTCAAGCTTTGTATTACAATGGCTGGAGCAGTATCAGCTGGCGCTTATACAGCCGGTGTATTAGACTATTTATTAGAAACTTTACATCTTTGGGAAATTGCAAAAGAGAATAATCGTAAAATAGGACAAGGTAATCCTGGCTACGACAACTCTATTCCTATGCATGAAGTTGAAATTGATGTTATTAATGGAGCCTCAGCCGGAGGAATAACAGGAACGCTAGCTGTTTTAAACTTACTCGATAAAAATTATAATCATTACAATAGAGAAAATCCTAAAGGAGAAAACAATCGTTTTTATAAGAGTTGGGTTAAAATGGCGGACGATGACAAAGAAATAACATTGAATAAAATGTTACATCGAGATGATATTAAAGCTGGTGAAAAGCCAGAATCTTTGCTTAATACCAAAGCGATAGAATCAATAGCTGATGAAGCTCTACTTATAAAAGAGCAAAAGAATTATCCAAAATACGTCTCTAAAAATCTAGATTTAATATTAACTATTAGTAATCTACGTGGAATCAATTTTAAGGTAGATTTTGACGGAAGAAGTTATAATAGTTCAGGGACTACAATAACGAATCATGGTGGTTTTTTCAGATATAAAACTGTAAACAATAGTTATCCTAATAGAGGAATCCCTAAAAAAAATGACTCACTTTATCACGTCTTAGATCTAAAAAATCAAACAGATATTTCCGTTCTACGTAATGCTACATTAAGTACATCTGCTTTTCCAATAGGTTTAAAATCCAGACAATTAAATATTTACACCGAATATTTAAACCGTTACCCCAAATATCTATTCGGTAAAGATCGTTTACATGCCATTTCTCCTATCCTTAAAAATGAAAAATTGTATCATTTCAATTCTATCGATGGAGGGTTAATTAATAACGAACCGTATGGAATTGCTTTAAAAGTAATGCACGAGAAAAACGCTAATATTCTAAAGAATAAGGATAATAATTACGCAGTAATAATGGTTGATCCTTTTCCTAACCTAAATTCAACTGAAGAAAATTACACTCCGAAAAGTGATATTATTTCTGTAGTAAAAGGAATGTTTAAAGCCTTACGAAACCAAGTAATGTTTAATCAAGATGGAATTCTAGAGGCATTATCACTTTCTGATAGAACTAAATTCTTAATAGCACCCATACGTAAGGAAAAAATAGAAGGTAAATGGGTAAGAGCTCAAAATGATTTGGCCTCTGCTCCACTGAATGGATTTGCAGGATTTTTAGATGAATCATTTAGAGAACATGATTTTAAATTAGGTAGACAGAACTGTCAAACATTTTTGCGTTATTATTTTGCGGTAAAGGATGAAAATATTCAAAGTAGACTTCAATCTGATCCTACCAATGAAGCTAAAGATAGGTTCTCTTTTTCTGTGCCTCCAAAAGATCCAAACGCAAATAAATTTTATCCTATTATTCCAGATGTTCGTTTATTAAATGCTTTTAAAGACATCAGTGATAAGGAGAATTATGGTTCCGACGCTAAAATTCACTATCCGATTTACCCGAAGTTTGATACAAAACGTTTTGAAAAGACATTCAAAACACCTATCAAAAGGCGAATTTCATATGTAGTCAAAGGAATAAGTAATAGCAGAATGCTAACTTTTGGATTTAATAGACTTTTCAAAAACAAAGCTTATAATTACATCAAAAACACAATTGAAAAAGAATTAGAAGAAGCTCAGTTAATTAGAAAGGATTGATTTAAAAATAAAAACTCGGATATCGAGATATCCGAGTTTTCATTATAATCTGATAGATTTACTATTTCTCTGAAGAAATATATTTATTAACCAAATTTTCAAGGATGTCTAATGGTAATGGTCCATTGGTTAAAACAACATCGTGAAACTTTCTAATATCAAACTTATCACCAAGTGCCTTCTTAGCTTTTTCTCTTAGCTCAATAATTTTTATCATTCCTATTTTATATGCTGTTGCCTGACTTGGCATTACAATATGACGCTCTACCATTTTTACTGCATCTGCTTCAGCATTCGGAGTGTTATCCGTGTAATACTTTATCCCTTCTTCCCTTGTCCATTTTTTAGAATGAATTCCTGTATCTACTACCAAACGACAAGCCCTCCATAATTCCATGGCTAATCGTCCAAAATCTGAATACGGGTCAGAATAGAATCCCATTTCTTTAGGAATAAATTCAGAGTATAATCCCCAACCTTCAACATAAGCAGTATAGCGTCCAAATTTTCTGAACATTGGTACTTCTTTTAATTCTTGTGCTATTGCAATTTGCATATGATGCCCAGGTATTCCTTCATGATAAGCTAAAGCTTCCATCTGATAAGAAGGCATACTCGCCATATCATACATATTTGCATAATACGTTCCTGGACGAGAACCATCTATAGCTGGTTGTTGATAAAATGCTTTTCCTGCAGATTTTTCTCTAAATGCCTCCACAGCTTTTACTTGTAAATCTGCTTTTGGTTTAGTAATGAAAAGCTCATCTAATCTACCTTTCATTGTGTTAATCATATCCGTTGCTTTATCCATGTACTCTTTTCTACCTTCGTCTGTAGCTGCAAAATAGAATTGTTTATCCGTTTTCATAAACTGGAAGAACTCTTGTAATGTTCCTTTAAATCCTACTTTCTTCATGATTTCTTTCATTTCACTATGAATTCTTTTTACCTCTGAGAGACCTATGTTATGAATTTCATCAGCAGTTAAATTTGTTGTAGTAGTTCTTTGTAAAGCGTTATTATAAAATGCTTCTCCGTTCGGAAATTTCCAAGCACCATCGTCTGTAGTAGCAACATTCTGTTGTTCTTCAAGTGTACTAATGAGAGCCTTGTAACCAGCTAAAACATCTTCTTTTAATGCTTTCTTAGCTTGATCTATTAGTTCTTGTTTTTCTTTAGCTTCTAATTCAAGTTTAGCAACTTTAGTCTCAAAATCATTTAGCAATGTGCTCTTCTCATTAGAATTATCAAAAGGTTGACCTTTAATTAAATTTTTTGAATCGTCTAAAACTTTAGTAAAAACAAATTTTGGAATCATGATTCCCGCGTCTTGTCTCTTTTTTAGATTTTCAGAAAGTTGAATAAACATTGGTTTAATACCTTCTAATCTACAAATATAATCCTCAGCATCCTTTTGACTATTTATTTGATGCATATTGATTAAAAAGGCCGGAATCTCAGCTTGAGCTCCATGCATTTGATTTACTGGATATGTATATAATCTATATTTATCATCTTCGATGGTATTTTCTAAATTCTGTTTAAATAAATCGTAACTCAATTTAGTATTTACATCTAAAGCTTTACTATTTACAGAATCTGTAATCCATTTTAGCGCTTTCTTTGTTAAATCTAATTCTTTATCTAAAAAAGAATCTGATATATCATCCCATTTATCGGCATCTTTTTTTATTCCTAAATACGTTTGATACATTGGATGTAAATCTAATGATTGCTCAAACTGCTTTTGAAAAAATGCATTGACCTTAGCTGATTCTTTTTTAATTTCTTCATCTGAAGGAAGCTTCTCTTCAGTACTAGTTTTACAAGACATGCTAGTTACTAATAAGGATACTAAAACATGCTTTGATAGGTGCGTAAACTTCATTGTTAAATTGTATTTGAATTATAAAAATAGACAAAAAAAAATCGAAACAAATTTGTTTCGATTTTAATACTTTTAAGCCTCACCAGTGGTTCCTCCAAAATTCATAGGAATAGGTGGCTGCTCATAATCTTTTATCTCTCCATGTGCTTGTTCAAACTTTCTGACATTATCTAATAAGGCTTTTGTTAGTCTTTTAGCGTGCTGTGGAGTTAATATAATTCTAGATTTAACTTTTGCTTTTGGAACACCCGGCATAATGTTAATAAAATCAACAATGAATTCAGAAACCGAGTGATTAATAATAGCAAGGTTACTATACGTTCCTTCTGCTATTTCTTGATCTAATTCTATATTAATTT
Source organism: Tenacibaculum sp. 190524A05c (assembly GCF_964036595.1). Taxonomy (NCBI): domain Bacteria; kingdom Pseudomonadati; phylum Bacteroidota; class Flavobacteriia; order Flavobacteriales; family Flavobacteriaceae; genus Tenacibaculum; species Tenacibaculum platacis. The sequence goes on from NZ_OZ038523.1 coordinate 1,508,289, forward strand.
GTGGGTCTTTGTTTTCTTCCATTTTGAATATAGTATTAACTAAAAAGACCTCTTAGCGAGGTCTTTTTAAATTCTATTATAAGCTTTTTTCTATCTCCTCTTTAGGACCTACGATAATGTTATCATAAGATCTAAGACCTGTACCTGCTGGTATACGCTTACCTACAATTACATTTTCTTTTAATCCTTCTAGAGTATCAATCTTACCGTTTACAGCTGCTTCATTTAACACTTTAGTTGTTTCCTGGAACGACGCTGCAGAAATAAATGACTTAGTTTGTAACGAAGCTCTTGTAATACCTTGTAATACTTGCTCTGCTGTTGCAGGTTGAGCATCTCTTGCTGAAACTAATTCTTTATCTTGTCTACGTAAAATTGAGTTTTCATCTCTTAATTGACGCGAAGTAACTAATTGACCTGCTTTTAAGTTTTCAGAATCTCCAGCTTCTTCTACAACTTTCATTCCGTAAATCTTATCATTCTCTTCAATAAAGTCGTTCTTGTGCGCTAATTGATTTTCTAAGAATAAAGTATCTCCTGAATCGATGATTTTTACTTTACGCATCATTTGACGTACGACTACCTCAAAATGCTTATCGTTAATTTTCACCCCTTGTAAACGATATACTTCTTGTATTTCATTTACTAAGTACTCTTGTACTGCAGAAGGTCCTTTAATTCTTAAGATATCAGCTGGAGTTGTAGCTCCATCAGATAATGGCATACCCGCTTTAATAAAGTCATTCTCTTGAACTAAAATTTGGTTCGATAACTTCACTAAGTATTTCTTAATATCTCCAGTTTTAGACTCAACTATAATCTCACGATTACCACGTTTAATCTTACCGAAAGAAACAACACCGTCTATTTCAGCAACTACTGCAGGGTTAGAAGGATTACGTGCTTCGAATAATTCCGTTACACGTGGTAAACCTCCGGTAATATCCCCAGCCTTTCCAGACTTACGAGGTATCTTAACTAAAGTTTGTCCTTCTTCTACTTTATCTCCATTATCAACCATTAAATGAGCACCTACTGGTAAACTATACGAACGTAATGCGTTACCATCAGCATCTTCAATAATTAAAGATGGAATAATCTTTTTATTCTTAGAATCAGTAATTACTTTTTCTTGGAATCCTGTTTGTTCATCAACTTCTACAGAGTAGTTAATACCTTGCTCTAAATTGTCAAACTTAACTTTTCCTCCAAATTCTGAAACAATAACTCCGTTGAATGGATCCCACTGACATACAGCATCTCCTTTCTTTATTGACTTTCTATCTTTATCAAAAATGATAGAACCGTAAGGAATATTGTTAGTACTTAAAGTAATTCCAGTTTTCTTATCTACTATTTTGATTTCAGCAGTACGAGCAATTACGATATCAACTTCTTCTCCGTTAGTATCTTTACCGCGCACAGTTCTTAAATCTTCAATCTTAACATTACCATCGAACTTAGCTATTAACTTGTTATCCTCAGAAATGTTTCCTGCAACCCCTCCAACGTGGAACGTACGTAATGTTAACTGTGTACCTGGTTCTCCAATCGACTGCGCAGCAATTACACCAACAGCTTCACCTCTTTGAACCTTTTTAGCAGTAGATAAACTCTTACCGTAACATTGAGCACAAATTCCTCGTTTAGACTCACAAGTTAATGGAGAACGAACTTCTACTCTATCAATTCCTGACTCTTGTACTTTAGCTGCTAGTTCATAAGTAATTAATTCACCAGCTTTAACTAATACTTCGTCAGAAGTTGGGTGATAAACATCATGTAAAGAAACTCTACCTTCAATTCTGTCAGCTAAAGACTCAACAATTTCATCATTCTTCTTTAATGGAGTTACTTCTAATCCTCTTAAAGTACCACAATCAACCTCATTTACAATTACATCTTGAGATACATCTACTAAACGACGAGTTAAGTAACCAGCATCGGCAGTTTTTAATGCGGTATCGGCTAATCCTTTACGAGCACCGTGAGTAGAGATAAAGTATTCTAAAATTGAAAGACCTTCTTTAAAGTTAGAAAGAATCGGGTTTTCAATAATTTCTCCACCACCTGCTGTAGATTTTTTAGGTTTTGCCATTAATCCACGCATACCAGTTAACTGACGAATTTGCTCTTTAGATCCACGAGCTCCAGAATCTAACATCATAAATACAGAGTTAAATCCTTGTTGATCCTCACGTAAACGTTTCATCGATAACTCTGTTAATCTGTTGTTCGTAGAACCCCAAACATCAATTACCTGATTATAACGTTCTTTTTGAGTTAACATACCCATGTTATAGTTCATAACGATTCCATCAACTTCTTTGTTAGCTTCAGCAATCATTGTGTGCTTTTCTTCAGGAATAATGATATCTCCTAATGAGAATGATAATCCTCCTTGGAAAGCGAACTTATATCCCATTCCCTTAATAGCATCTAAGAATCTACCAACTGCAGGAATATCTGTTACTTTTAAAATGTTACCGATAATTCCTCTTAACGATTTCTTCGTTAATACCTCATTGATATATCCAGCTGCTTCAGGAACAACTTCGTTAAATAATACTCTACCTACTGTTGTTTGAATAATCTTCGTAACCTGTTCTCCATTTTCAACATCTTTGGTACGAACTTTAATTCCAGCATTTAAGTCAACTCTACCTTCATTGAAAGCAATAGTTACTTCTTCCGGTGAATAGAATGTTAAACCTTCTCCTTTAATTACTAATTCAGGAGTAGATTTACGCTCTTTAGTCATGTAGTATAATCCTAATACCATATCCTGAGATGGTACAGTAATTGGAGCACCATTTGCAGGGTTTAGGATATTATGAGAAGCTAACATTAATAATTGAGCTTCTAAGATAGCTTCTGGTCCTAAAGGTAAGTGAACCGCCATTTGATCCCCATCGAAATCGGCATTGAAGGCCGTACATACTAATGGGTGTAAACGAATCGCTTTTCCTTCGATTAATTTAGGTTGGAAAGCTTGAATACCTAAACGGTGTAACGTAGGAGCACGGTTTAATAAAACTGGGTGACCTTTAATTACGTTTTCAAGAATATCCCAAACTACAGGCTCTTTTCTATCTATAATTTTCTTTGCAGATTTAACTGTCTTTACAATTCCTCTTTCGATTAACTTACGAATTACAAAAGGTTTGTATAATTCAGCTGCCATATCTTTTGGCAATCCACATTCGTATAATTTTAATTCTGGTCCAACAACAATTACAGAACGTGCAGAATAATCAACACGCTTACCTAATAAGTTCTGACGGAAACGACCTTGTTTACCTTTTAAACTATCAGATAATGACTTTAATGGTCTGTTAGATTCAGTTTTAACTGCAGAAGCTTTACGTGTATTATCGAATAATGAATCTACAGATTCTTGTAACATACGCTTTTCGTTACGTAAGATTACTTCAGGAGCTTTAATCTCCATTAATCTCTTTAAACGGTTGTTACGGATAATTACACGACGATATAAATCATTTAAATCAGAAGTCGCAAAACGACCACCATCTAATGGAACTAATGGACGTAATTCTGGTGGAATTACCGGAACTACTTTCATAATCATCCATTCTGGCTTGTTTTCTCTATTCTTTTGAGATTCTCTAAATGCTTCTACAACATTTAATCTCTTTAACGCTTCATTCTTACGTTGTTTAGACGTTTCAGTATTTGCTTTATGTCTTAATTGATACGATAACTCATCTAAATCGATACGAGCTAATAAATCGATTAAACATTCAGCACCCATTTTAGCGATAAACTTATTTGGGTCTGTATCTTCTAAGTATTGATTATCTTGAGGCAATGCATCAACAATATCTAAATACTCTTCTTCCGTTAAGAAATCTAATTTCTGAAGTGGTTCACCTTCAGCATTTTTAGCCATACCTGGCTGAATTACTACGTAACGCTCGTAGTAAATAATCATGTCTAACTTCTTAGATGGTAATCCTAATAAATATCCCATCTTGTTAGGTAATGATCTGAAATACCAGATATGTGCAACTGGTACAACTAAGTTAATATGACCAACTCTATCTCTACGAACCTTCTTCTCAGTTACTTCAACACCACATCGATCACAAACAATCCCTTTATAACGGATTCTTTTATATTTACCACAAGCACACTCATAATCTTTTACAGGACCAAAAATTCTTTCACAGAAAAGTCCATCTCTTTCAGGTTTGTGCGTACGGTAGTTAATTGTTTCTGGTTTTAAAACCTCTCCTTTAGATGCTTCTAAAATCGACTCTGGAGAAGCTAAACCAATTGAAATTTTGTTAAACTTCTTAACAGTGTATTTTTCGTTTTTTCTTGCCATAATGTTTTGCAAAATGCTTTAAGCAATGTAGCTTAACTAATAAAATTATATAAACACTGAAATCAAGGCTGATAAAATCAACCTTGATTATCTTTTTTACTCTTCTAACTTAACGTCTAATCCTAAACCTTTCAGTTCGTGCATTAATACGTTAAATGATTCTGGTAATCCAGGTTCTGGCATTGGCTCTCCTTTTACGATACTCTCGTAAGCTTTAGCTCTACCTAGTACATCATCCGATTTTACAGTTAAAATTTCACGTAAAATACTAGACGCACCATATGCTTCAAGTGCCCATACCTCCATTTCTCCGAAACGCTGACCTCCAAATTGTGCTTTACCTCCTAAAGGCTGTTGAGTAATTAATGAGTAAGGACCAATAGAACGCGCGTGCATTTTATCTTCAATCATGTGTCCTAACTTAATCATATAAATAACTCCAACTGTTGCAGGTTGATCAAAACGTTGTCCAGTACCTCCGTCATATAAATATGTATGACCGAATCTTGGAATACTAGCTTCATCAGTTAATTTATTAATCTCATCTAGTGAAGCTCCATCAAAAATAGGTGTCGCATATTTCTGGTGTAATTTCTGACCTGCCCATCCAAGAACAGTTTCATAAATCTGACCAATGTTCATACGAGAAGGTACCCCTAATGGATTCAATACGATATCCACAGGTGTTCCATCTTCTAAGAACGGCATATCTTCTTGACGCACAATTCTAGCAACAATACCTTTGTTACCGTGACGTCCTGCCATCTTATCTCCTACTTTTAACTTACGTTTTTTAGCAATATAAATCTTAGCTAACTTTAAGATACCTGCTGGTAACTCATCTCCTACAGAAATGGTAAACTTCTCACGACGTAATACCCCTTGTAAATCGTTAACCTTAATTTTATAGTTGTGAATTAATTCTCCAACTAACTTATTTAAATCTTTATCAGTAGTCCAAGTTCCACTTAAATGTGTAAAATCATCAACAGAGTTTAACATTTTTTGAGTAAACTTCTTACCTTTTGGTAATACTTCTTCTCCTAAATCATTGTGAATTCCTTGAGAAGTTTTTCCACTGATTAAACCAAATAATTTATCGATTAAACGGTCTTTTAAATCTTCGAATTTAGAAACAAAAGATGCTTCTAAAGTAGCTACAGCCTCTTTATCTCTTGCCCTCTTATTCTTATCTTTTACCGCTCTTCTGAATAATTTCTTATCAATTACTACACCTTTAAGAGATGGTGAAGCTTTCAACGATGCATCTTTTACATCTCCTGCTTTATCTCCAAAGATCGCTCTTAATAATTTTTCTTCTGGTGTTGGATCAGATTCTCCTTTTGGAGTAATCTTACCAATTAAAATATCTCCTGGCTTAACTTCAGCACCGATTCGAATCATTCCATTCTCATCAAGATCTTTAGTAGCTTCTTCTGAAACGTTTGGAATATCGTTTGTTAATTCCTCTGCTCCTAATTTCGTATCACGCACATCTAATGAATATTCATCAATATGAATAGAAGTAAAGATATCTTCACGAACAACCTTTTCAGAAATTACAATCGCATCCTCAAAGTTATAACCTTTCCAAGGCATGAAAGCAACTTTCATGTTTCTTCCTAAAGCTAACTCTCCTTGTTGTGTTGCGTATCCTTCACAAAGTACTTGTCCTTCTTCAACTCTATCCCCTCTCCTTACGATTGGCTTTAAGTTAATGTTAGTACCTTGGTTTGTTTTTCTAAACTTAATTAAGTTATATGATTTCTCATCTGGATCAAAACTTACAAGTCTCTCATCATCAGTTCTATCATACTTAATTGTTATTTTATTTGCATCTACGTACTCAACAACTCCGTTTCCTTCTGCATTGATAAGAATACGTGAGTCTTTTGCTACTCTACGCTCTAATCCTGTTCCTACGATTGGTGATTCAGGTCTTAATAATGGTACTGCCTGACGCATCATGTTAGATCCCATTAATGCACGGTTGGCATCATCATGCTCTAAGAAAGGGATTAATGATGCTGAAATAGAAGCAATTTGGTTAGGAGCAACGTCCATGTAGTTAACTACATTTGGTGTTACTACTGGGAAGTCACCTTCCTCTCTAGCAATTACCTTTTCTCTATCAATTGTACCATCATCCTTAACCTCGATATTAGACTGTGCGAACTTCATTCCTTCTTCCTCTTCTGCACTTAAATAGATAGGCTCTTCAGATAATACTTGACCATTATCAACCTTTTTATAAGGAGTTTCAATGAATCCCATAGTATTCACTTTAGCATATACTGCTAAAGATGAAATAAGACCAATATTCGGTCCTTCAGGAGTTTCAATTGGACATAAACGACCATAGTGTGTATAGTGAACATCACGAACCTCGAATCCAGCTCTTTCTCTTGATAAACCTCCAGGTCCTAATGCTGATAAACGACGTTTGTGAGTAATCTCTGCTAATGGGTTTGTTTGATCCATGAACTGAGATAACTGATTCGTTCCAAAGAATGAATTAATTACAGACGATAAAGTCTTAGCATTAATTAAGTCAATTGGAGTAAACACCTCGTTATCACGAACGTTCATACGCTCACGGATAGTTCTAGCCATACGTGCTAAACCAACACCGAACTGACCAGCTAATTGCTCACCTACTGTACGTACACGACGGTTAGATAAGTGATCAATATCATCCACTTCTGCTTTTGAATTAATTAACTCAATTAGATATTTTACAATAGTAATAATATCATTCTTAGTTAATACTTTTTGATCTATAGCTTCATTTAATTGAAGTTTCGTGTTCATTCTGAAACGACCAACTTCTCCTAAATTATATCTTTGTTCTGAGAAGAATAATTTATCAATAATTCCTCTTGCAGTTTCCTCATCTGGCGGTTCTGCATTACGTAATTGACGATAAATGTGCTCAACAGCTTCTTTCTCAGAGTTTGTTGGATCTTTCTGTAATGTATTATGAATAATAGCATAATCACCCATTTGGTGATCTTCCTTATGAAGTAAGATTGTCTTAGCTCCAGAATCTATAATTTCATCTACATGTTCTTTCTCTAATATAGTATCACGGTCGAAGATAATCTCATTACGCTCAATAGATACAACCTCTCCTGTATCTTCATCTACGAAATCCTCGTGCCATGTTTTTAATACTCTCGCAGCTAATTTTCTTCCTAATACTTTCTTTAATCCAGCTTTAGAAACTTTCACTTCTTCTGCTAAATCAAAAATCTCTAAGATATCTTTATCTCTTTCGTATCCGATTGCACGGAATAAAGTTGTTACAGGTAACTTCTTTTTTCTATCAATATAAGCATACATTACTTGATTGATATCTGTAGCAAATTCAATCCAAGATCCTTTAAAAGGAATAACTCTTGCTGAATATAACTTTGTTCCGTTCGCGTGGAAAGATTGTCCGAAGAACACTCCTGGAGAACGGTGTAATTGTGATACAACAACTCGCTCAGCTCCATTAATAATAAATGTTCCTGATCCAGACATATAAGGTATAGTACCTAAATACACATCTTGAACAATGGTTTCGAAATCTTCATGTTCAGGATCCGTACAGTATAACTTAAGTCTAGCCTTTAAAGGAACACTATATGTTAAACCTCTCTCAATACATTCTTGAATGCTATATCTTGGAGGGTCAACAAAATAATCTAAAAATTCTAGTACGAATTGATTCCTTGTATCGGTAATTGGGAAATTATCCATGAAGGTTTTATATAAACCTTCTTCACCTCGTTCTTCTGCCTTTGTTTGTAATTGGAAAAAATCTTGGAAAGATTTAATTTGAATATCCAAAAAATCTGGATAATCAGATCCAATACGAGAAGATGCGAAGTTGATTCTTTCAGTAGTGTTTATCGTTGCCAAAAGAGTATCTATTTTTAATTAAAAATATTTTATTAAAAAACTTTTACAGTTTTTCTTGCAATTTTTACTACTTTAAATTGATAATTAACAATTTAATAATCAACTAAAAGAAGTTTAAAAAAAACACAAATTGCGATTGTGAATTTAGTAAGTACAAATATATACACAAAATGGTTTAGGGCTAAAACTATTGTTTCAGCACCTAAACCTGTATTTTGTTATCCCACTTTTTTGTGGGGAGTTATATTATTTTAACTCTACTTCAGCTCCTGCTTCTTCTAAAGACGCTTTAAGACCTTCAGCCTCATCCTTAGAAACTCCTTCTTTAATTGGTGCTGGAGCGCTATCTACGATTCCTTTAGCTTCTTTTAATCCTAAACCAGTTAATTCCTTAACTAATTTTACAACTGCTAATTTAGAACCTCCTGCTGCTTTTAAGATAACATCAAATTCAGTTTTCTCTTCACCAGCATCTCCACCAGCTCCACCAGCTGGTCCAGCTACTGCTACTGCAGCCGCTGCAGGCTCAATTCCATACTCATCTTTTAAAATATCAGCTAATTCATTAACTTCTTTTACTGTTAAGTTAACTAATTGTTCTGCGAAATCTTTTAAATCTGCCATTTTAAATTGTTTTTAATTTTTTATTATTAGTTTATTAGTGCGCTAAATTATTTTTCTGATAACGTCTTTAAGATACCAGATAATTTACCTCCTCCAGACTGTAATGCTGATACAACATTCTTCGCAGGAGATTGTAATAATGTGATAATATCACCGATAAGTTCTTCACGAGACTTGATGTTAACAAGAGCATCTAATTGGTCATCTCCAACGTAAACTGCTTCTTCAACATAAGCTCCTTTTAATAAAGGCTTATCAGATTTTTTCCTAAATTCTTTAATTACCTTTGCTGGAGCATTACCTGCTTCAGAAATCATTAAAGATGTATTACCTTTTAAAACCTCTGGTAATTCACCAAAGTCTTTATCTGAAGCTTCCATTGCCTTTTCTAACAATGTATTCTTCACAACAGCCAATTTTACGTTTGCCTTAAAACAAGCTCTACGTAAGTTAGATGTAGTTAAAGCATCTAAACCAGAAATATCTGCTAAATAGATCGTACTTGTATCTGCTAATTGCGCTGTTAAATCTTGTATTACTTGTGATTTTTCTTCTCTAGTCATGATTGATAGATTTTAACTGCCTTATGATACCGATTTTACATCTACAGCTACACTAGGACTCATAGTAGAAGACATAAAAATACTCTTAATATAAGTTCCTTTTGCCGCTGTTGGCTTTAATTTTAATAGTGTTTGAACTAATTCATTTGCATTTTCGAAAATCTTATCAGCATCGAAAGATACTTTTCCGATTGCAGCGTGAACGATACCAGTTTTATCAACTTTAAAGTCAATTTTACCAGCCTTTACCTCTTTTACTGCTTTTGCAACATCCATAGTTACTGTACCTGTCTTTGGGTTTGGCATTAAACCTCTTGGTCCTAAAACACGACCTAAAGGACCTAATTTACCCATAACGCTAGGCATAGTTATAATTACGTCAACATCAGTCCATCCTCCTTTGATTTTCTGAAGGTACTCATCTAAACCTACATAATCAGCACCAGCTGCTTGAGCTTCTGCTTCTTTATCTGGAGTAACTAATGCTAATACTTTTACATCCTTTCCAGTTCCGTGAGGTAATGTTACTACACCACGAACCATTTGATTAGCTTTACGAGGATCAACTCCTAAACGCACTGCTAAATCTACAGATGCATCAAACTTTACGTTTGTTATCTCTTTTACTAATGCTGATGCATCCTTTAAGTCATAAACTTTAGAGGTGTCAATCTTAGCGCGAGCTTCTTTTTGCTTTCTTGTTAATCTTGCCATTTTAAATCTCTTTTAAGTTTAAGCTGGTGCATCACCTGTTACTGTTAATCCCATAGAGCGAGCAGTTCCTGCGATCATTCTCATTGCTGATTCAATTTTGAAGGCATTTAAATCTACCATCTTATCTTCTGCAATCGTTCTAATTTGATCCCAAGTAACACTTGCTACTTTCTTTCTATTAGGCTCTCCTGAACCTTTCTTAATTTTGGCCGCTTCTAGTAATTGTACTGCAGCTGGTGGAGTTTTAACAACAAATTCGAATGATTTATCAGTGTATACTGTAATCACTACAGGTAAAACTTTACCTTGCTTGTCCTGTGTACGCGCATTAAATTGCTTACAGAACTCCATGATGTTAACTCCGGCAGCACCTAAAGCGGGTCCAACTGGTGGCGACGGATTCGCAGCACCTCCCCTAACTTGTAGTTTAACTAATTTACTTACTTGTTTTGCCATTGTTTAAGTTTTAATTGTGCTTTATACTGGAAGCTATAAAACACTTTAAAATATATATGTAACAGTTATATTTTCTCTACTTGCATGTAACTTAATTCTAATGGTGTTTTTCTTCCGAAAATCTTAACCATAACCTCAAGTTTACGCTTCTCTTCATTCACCTTCTCTACGATACCGTCAAATCCATTGAATGGACCATCTACTACTTTTACTGTTTCTCCAACAGTGTAAGGTATTGCAACAGTTTCCTCATTTACCGAAAGCTCATCTACTTTACCTAGCATTCTGTTTACTTCAGATTTACGCATAGGGACAGGATCACCTCCTTTTGTTTCACCTAAAAAACCAATTACTCCTGTAACCGCTTTAATAACGTGAGGAACTTCACCTGCTAAATTTGCTTCCACCATTATATAACCAGGAAAGTATACTCTTTCTCTGTTTATTTTTTTCCCATTTCTTATTTGAACAACCTTTTCAGTAGGAACAATAACTTGACTTACATAATCAGACAATCCATGTCTAGCAATATCTGTCTCAATGTAAGTCTTAACTTTATTCTCTTGACCACCGATAGCTCTAACCACATACCATTTCATCACCGTATCAGCCATCTCTTAGAATAATTTAAAGAAGTTATCTAATCCTGTTTGAAAAACCTTATCTATTACCGCCACTGCTAATGCAAATATGATAGTAAAAACTGCTACAACTACTGTTGACTTTTGAGCCTCTTCACGAGATATCCAAGTCATGTTAGTATTTAACTCTTCAAAAGAGTCTTTGATGTACTGTATAAAGTTATTCATTGTTTCTAGAAAATTTGCACGGGTTGAGAGGCTCGAACTCCCGACACCTGGTTTTGGAGACCAGTGCTCTACCAACTGAGCTAAACCCGTTTATTTATAAAGGCATCCCTAGAGTGTAGGGATACCTCTAATTTATTTATAAACTATAATTAGTCTAAGATTTCAGTTACCTGACCAGCTCCTACTGTTCTACCTCCTTCACGGATAGCAAACTGTAAACCGATATTTAATGCGATTGGCTGAATTAAATCAACTGTAATAGTTAAGTTATCACCAGGCATTACCATTTCAACACCATCAGGTAAGTTAATGTTACCAGTTACGTCAGTTGTACGTACGTAGAACTGTGGACGGTAGTTATTGTGGAAAGGAGTGTGACGACCACCTTCTTCTTTCTTTAAGATATACACCTCAGCTTTGAACTTAGCGTGTGGAGTTACTGATCCAGGCTTAGTAATTACCATACCTCTTTTGATATCAGTTTTATCAATACCTCTTAATAAGATACCAGCGTTATCTCCAGCCTCACCTCTATCTAAGATTTGACGGAACATCTCGATTCCAGTTACTGTAGAAGTTAACTTCTCAGAACCCATACCGATAATCTCTACAGGATCTCCAGAGTTGATGATACCAGTTTCGATACGTCCTGTTGCTACAGTACCACGACCAGTAATAGAGAATACATCCTCGATTGGCATTAAGAAATCTTTCTCAGTATCTCTTGGTGGCTCCTCAATCCAAGTATCAACAGCTTCCATTAAAGATAACACTGTATCTACCCATTTTTGCTCTCCATTTAAAGCCCCTAAAGCAGAACCCATGATTACAGGACTATTATCTCCATCATACTCATAGAAAGACAATAAATCTCTAACTTCCATTTCTACTAACTCTAATAACTCCTCATCATCAACCATATCCACTTTGTTCATGAATACAACGATTCTTGGAATACCAACCTGACGTCCTAATAAGATGTGCTCACGAGTTTGTGGCATTGGACCATCAGTTGCAGCTACTACTAAAATAGCTCCATCCATTTGAGCAGCACCAGTTACCATGTTCTTTACATAATCGGCGTGACCTGGACAGTCAACGTGTGCATAGTGACGGTTAGCAGTTGCATATTCTACGTGAGAAGAGTTAATTGTAATACCTCTTTCTTTCTCTTCTGGAGCGTTATCGATTTGATCGAAAGCTCTTTGCTCAGAGTAACCTGCGTCAGCTAATACTTTAGTGATAGCAGCAGTTAATGTAGTTTTACCGTGATCTACGTGACCGATTGTACCTACGTTTAAGTGCGGTTTCGAACGATCGTAAGTTCCTTTTGCCATGATTATTAATTTTAATTCTTAGTTAAATATATTTAGTGTTATTTATAAACTCTTATTTAAAGAGCCAATGACGGGATTTGAACCCGTGACCTCATCCCTACCAAGGATGCGCTCTACCAACTGAGCTACACCGGCAAGAATAATTTAGAGCGGGAGACCGGGTTCGAACCGGCGACATTCAGCTTGGAAGGCTGACGCTCTACCAACTGAGCTACTCCCGCAATACTATTATTATTTTAAAAATTGTGGGGAGAGCAGGATTCGAACCTGCGAAGTCGAAAGACAACGGAGTTACAGTCCGTCCCATTTGGCCGCTCTGGAATCTCCCCTACAAATTTTAATAAATCAATATTTTAATGAACTTTTATTGAGCCGATAGAGGGACTCGAACCCACGACCTGCTGATTACAAATCAGCTGCTCTAGCCAGCTGAGCTATATCGGCTTTTGTTATAAAAAAACAATCCGTTATTTCTAACGGACTGCAAATGTAAAAAGTAATTTCGAATATGTAAAACTTTTTATGTTTTTTTTTTCAATTTATAACACTAACGTGTCTCTTTGTTTTTCTTTTGATTTTCTTAACTGCCTTTTCAAGGACTCTACACCTAGACTAACTCCTTCTTCAAATGTCTTTGTTGTCTTCTTGACAATTAGTTCGTTACCTGGAATATTAATCTTTACTTCTGTTATTTTATTTTCTTTATCACTTGTTTTTTGAACCTTCATAAAAACTTCCGCATCTACGATCTTGTCATGAAATTTATCTAAACTTCCAACTTTTTTTTCAATAAACTTTACTAAATCAATGTCAGCTTTGAAATTTACAGATTGTGTGAATACCTTCATAATTTTCAATCTTTTTTTAGGCTCCTAGGATGAGCTTTATTAAACACTTGTTTTAATTGTTCCAAGTTATTATGAGTATAAACTTGGGTTGAGGCTAAACTTGAATGTCCTAGTAATTCTTTAACCGAATTTAAATCAGCTCCTTTATTGAGTAGTTCTGTAGCGAAAGTGTGCCGGAGTATATGCGGGCTACATTTTACCTTAGCTGATACCTTACTAAAGTAAGAATTTATTATTCGATAAACAAGTGTTTCATATATTTTATTCCCCTTAGCAGTTACAAAAAGATAGTCGTTATGAAGTCCTAAGTTACTCTTCTCATTTTTATATAAATTCATAATTCGAAGTGTATCAGGAAGCAAAGGCACAATTCTCTCTTTATTTCTCTTTCCTAAAACTTTTGCAGTGCTTAAACTTAAATCTATATCCGATTCTTTTAATTGTATCAATTCGATTCTTCTCATACCTGTAGAAAACAATAAATCAATAATAAGTTTATCTCGTAAAGACTCAAAATCTTCCTCACTTAATTCTTTCAGTACTTTTTCCACCTCTTGAAAACTAAATGGAATCTGTGGTTCTTTTTTTATTTTAAGTGACTTATGTTTTGCAAGAGGATTAACCGATATCCTATCAATCTCTTGCAGGTACTTATAAAATGTTTTTAAACTACTAATCTTCCTATTTATTGATCTATTCGCAACTCCTTGCTCAACCAGACTAACAATCCAACTACGTATAACATTATAATCTACTTCTACCACATCATCATTTTCAAATGATTCAACGCAGAACATTTGAAAAGCATTTAAATCTGTTTTATAGGCCTGAACAGTATGTTTTGAGTAGTTTCTTTCTAATAAAAGATACTCTAAGAAAGATTCAATATACATAGATGATAAATATACTAAAAAAGAAAACCTGCACATAACTGTACAGGTTTCTATATTTTCACATTGAGAATTAGACTATCCTACTTCTTCTTGTGTTCTTAATCTTTGGATGTAAGATGCTTTAATCTTCTGAGCTCTTTTCGCTACAGATGGTTTCGTGAACTGCTTACGAGCACGTAACATTCTCATCGTCTTAGTACGGTCGAATTTACGCTTATAACGTTTTAAAGCTCTATCGATATTCTCACCTTCTTTTACTGGAATAATTAACATGTTTTTGCACCTCCTCTCATACGTATCTTATATATTTTGATATTTAAGTTGAACAATAATCAACTGTAAATAATGATTTTACATTTTTATTGGGCTGCAAAGATACATATTAATTTTAATATTCCTATTTATTTTATTTTTATTTAGGAGCCCAAACTGAGTAGCTCTTAGGTGGCACTTGAATTTTCACCCATCTACCTCCTTGTGTTACCGGCTCCCAATTTGAATTACCTGTATAATCCTTAATTCTTGTATTAGACCAATTTGTCTCTATCCATCTCTCTTTCCATGAATTTGAATTATTTATGTAAACTACTAAACCAGCATTATTATAACCATTTCTTTTAGCTACATACTCATCGTTATCCGTATATAATACATTTGTGGAACCACCTGCTAAATTATTATGTATCCAGATCAAATTATTCATACGACCTTTATCTAACCATTCTTCATAATCTCTATAAAATATTGTAGGATATCCTTCGTGTGTTAAGATATAGGCATAAGCCAACAATTTATTATTAATGATTTCATCAGTATCGTGATTTGCCACGAAAGTTACTGCTTTAGTTGAATTTCTTTTCCAAAGCATATCATCATTTAACCTATTTAGGTTATTCCCCATAAAGGCGTCTCTCATTCTATAATAACAAGCAAAATCAAAAGCAGATGACTGCGCTTCCCCAGACCACCAGTCAAGAGTTCCTGCATTTCCATCCCAATATTCACCAACAGAGAAACCACCAACTGAGTTATTCCACTCTCTAACTACCCATGGTTCAAATCCCTTTACATAATCAAATCTCCATCCATCAAATCCCATTACATTTTTATAATACTTAGCAACACTGTTAGACCTTTTCCATAACCAATCTTGCACATAAGGTTGACAATGACTTAAATCTGGAAAACCTCCAAAGACTCCTGAATCACTATTACACGTCGCATTTGGATGGAAATCAGCATTACTTCTATAAAATTTACCAGAAAGAGGATTAAAATCTGTGTAGTAAGGTGTTCCTGTGTAAGGGTTTGGTTCTAGATCTCCTCCACTATTATGATTAATTACAATATCTGCAATTACACTTAGTCTTGCACTATGTGCTTCATTAATTAAACTCTCCAATTCTGATTTTGAACCAAAACGAGTTTCTGTACTTCCCATTTGGTTATATTGACCAAAATCGTAATAATCAAAAGGATCATATCCCATAGAGAACGCTCCATTCTGAGCTTTAGAAACTGGAGGTAACCAAATTGCATCAATACCAGCATTGCTCCAATCTTGAACTTTACCTTCTATGACTTGCCACCATGTTCCTCCTGCTGGAACATCCCAATAAAATGCTTGCATCATCACACCTGTACCTATTGGTTTCAAGGATGATCTTGAAGCAACATTTACATTCTCTTTTAAATTAGATTCTAATTGTTGATTTTCATCTTGAATACCCATATCATCCGAACAAGAATAATGGACAAACAAAATGATAATTAATAATTTTTGAAAGGTTTTCATCTTAATTAGGTTTTTGTTTCTAGTGAAATTATACATTGAAAACCGAACGGCGAAATCGGTGTAGAAACGAAATCGATTTCGTGTTAATAAATTGATGTATTAATAATAAAATGAATAGAAAATATAGGAAAAACAAAATGAGAATCATAAAAGATTCTCATTTTATAAATAGTTATATTAACAACTAAAGTTTATGTTGCTGGTTTATATTCTTTTTTATCGATTACCATTTTAGCAATAATCTCTTTTAAGATTTCAGAAGTACCACCGCCAATAGGTCCTAATCTACTATCTCTAAACATTCTTGCTAACGGATAATCTTCCATGTAACCATATCCTCCTAAAAGTTGTAATGCGTCATAAATAACTTCATCTGCAATTTTAGTAGAAAGTAATTTACTCATACTAGCTTCTTTCACAACATAGATTCCATCATTTAGTCGCTTTGTAATTGAGTAGTTATACTCCTTACACATATCAACTTTAGAAGCCATCTCTGCTACACTATGACGTAAAGCTTGGAATTTATTAATCTTTCTACCGAAAGCTTCGCGCTCATCCATATATTGAATTGCATATTCCACAGCATATTCAGCTCTAGCATGAGCATTCACACCCATAATTAATCGCTCTAAAGCAAAGTGTTGCATAATGTATGGGAACCCCATTCCTTCTTCACCCATCAGATTTTCCTTAGGAATAACTACATTATCAAATGCAATCTCTCCAGTATCTGACGCTCTCCATCCTAATTTATTCAATTTAGTAGATGAAACACCTTTCGTATCTCTATCAACTAAAAATATACTCATTCCCTTATGTTTGTCTTCTGGATTTGTCTTAGCCGCAACAATTAAGTAATCTGAATACACTCCATTTGTAATAAATGTTTTAGAACCATTAATTACATAATTATCTCCATCTTTAACTGCTGTAGTTCTCATACCAGCAACATCACTTCCTCCAAATGGTTCTGTAATACAAAGACAACCGATTTTCTTACCTTCAATACTAGGAGCTAAATACTCTCTTTTAATTCTGTCGTCACCTTCTTTCTTTAAATGCGTCATCGCTAAGTAAGCATGTGCCCACATAGCTGCTGCAAAACCTCCAGAGTTTATTCTTTGTAACTCTTCTAGAAATATAACTGTATAAAATAAATCAAGATCTAGTCCACCATATTCTTCAGGTTGATGTAAACCGAAATACCCCATCTCTCCGAATTTCTCCCAGATGAAACGATCAATTGTTCCAGTTTCTTCCCACTTTTCAATATGTGGAACTACTTCTTTCTGTAAAAAGTCTCTAAAACTTTTACGAAATGAATCATGCTCTTCAGTAAAATACATACTGTATAAAAATTTTAATTTGGTTGTTTGTTATTCTGCTTTCAAATATAAGACTATTCTGTGGTATTTGTTTTGAGGGAAATCTTTAATATTTCTTAATTCTGATATATTTTGAAGCTCTGCAACTTCATCTCTGTAATCAAAAATCTTCTTGCATAAATTGTAATCTATATAAGGATTACTGAGAACTTCCTTGAATGTAGCGGTGTTAACGTTAATTTTATCAATTTTAGGAGTTGACTGAATAGTAAACACTTTTAAGATTCTTTTAACAACTTCATCCTCTAATCCCCAAATTTCATTTAACTGATCTTCGAAAACAAAACCTTTTAATTTAGAACGATACTTAATAATTCTTTCAGATAATTTAACTCCTACTCCATTAATTGTTTTAAAATCTTCTTGAGTTGCTAGATTAATATCATTTGTTGTAATCTCCATTTCCTTTTTTGCATTCGATTTCAATTCAGAGAATTTGGTTTTCTTTTTTGAAACCCAATCTGGGAACTTGAAATGTGGAGATATTTTATTTAATAAGGAATCCGAAACCAATGTGACGTTTTGAAATTCTTTAGCTGAATTTACATATTTGTTTCCCTTCCTAAATTTATGGAGTCTATCAATTTCTTCAATTGACATTCCCAATTGATATCCTTTATAATCTGTAATGAAATTTGGATTAAATGGAAAAATCTTGGGTTTTCTTTTTTCTATTTCAATTTTTCTTAAACTATCTATTTCTTTTTCAAAAGCCGCTATTTCTGTTGAATTGATCTCTTCTTTATCATTTGAAGAGAAATCAACAAAAACATAAATTAACTGCAGTACAATTATTACCGCAATTAAAAATAAAATCCCATTTCTTTGGCTTTTAGTATACCAGAAATGGGATTTGAAATTATTCATATTAGAAAACTATTATAAGCTTTTAATAGCTTCTAAATATCTCTTCAATTGTTTTTTAACCACAGGCATTAAGAAGTATAATCCTACCATGTTAGGGAATACCATTGCAAAAATCATTGCATCTGAGAACGCCCAAATAGAACCCATACTTGCCGCAGCACCAATTACTACAAACGTTAAGAATAATAACTTATACGTTAAATCAGCTTTTTTACCTCTACCGAATAAGAATTTCCAAGATTGTAATCCGTAATAAGACCAAGAAATCATAGTTGATACCGCAAATAATACAACTGCGATAGTTAAGAATACATTAGAATAAGGGATATATTGAGCAAACGCCTTAGAAGTAATTCCGGCTCCTTCGTAACGAAGACCATCAATTAAAACACCACCTGTTCCATCTCCACCATATTCAAAAACACCTCCAGTGTTAAAAATAATGATAACTAAAGCTGTCATTGTACAAATAACAACAGTATCAATAAAAGGCTCTAATAATGCTACTAAACCTTCAGAAGCAGAGTATTTCGTTTTTACAGCTGAGTGCGCAATCGAAGCTGAACCTGCTCCTGCCTCATTTGAGAATGCCGCTCTTTTAAATCCTACCAATAACACTCCTATAACTCCTCCAACACCAATAGCTTTTGGATTAAACGCCTCACTAAAAATAAGACCAAATGCATCGTCTACTAAAGTAACATTACTTAAAATAATGTATAAACAAGCAATGATATACAATACCGCCATAAAAGGAACTACCTTTTCAGTTACTGTAGCAATACGCTTGATTCCTCCAATAATAATGATACCAACTAAAATTGCTAATATAATTCCAATAATGGCACCAGCTCCAGTACTTTCTAAACCTAATAATTCTTTAAGTACGATTGTTGCTTGGTTAGATTGAGCAGCATTTCCACCACCAAAAGAACCACCAATACAAAAGACAGCAAATAACACAGCTGTAATTTTACCTAATATTGTAAAACCTTTGTCTTTCAATCCTTTTGATAAATAATACATTGGACCACCATATACTGTACCTTCTTCATCTACATCTCTATATTGCACACCTAAAGTACACTCTACGAATTTTGTTGACATTCCTAATAAACCACAAATAATCATCCAGAAAGTAGCTCCAGGACCACCTAAAGCAATAGCTAAAGCTACCCCAGCAATGTTACCATTACCTACAGTACCAGAAACTGCAGTTGCTAGAGCTTGGAAGTGAGTAACCTCTCCTTCTTGACTTTCATCTCTGATAGTTTCAATAGAATCACCACCTGGTGTAGAATCTCCATAAGAAGTTTCTACAACACCTTTATCTACCTCATCATACTTTCCTCTAACAACATTAATAGCAGTTAGGAAGTGACGAATGTTTGGAAATCCAAAATAAATTGTAAAAAATACAGCACTGAAAACTAATAATACAAGAACAAATGGAATCTTAACGGTACCATTGTCATAGACTAAAAAGAAAATCATTTCGCTGAAAAAATCAGAAAATGGTTTGAATGCTTCATCAATTTTCTGATCTAAACCTTTCTCTTGAGCAAAGGTTAACATCGGTACTATAGCAAATAGTAACGTTAAAAGTTTTTTATTCATAATAGTGTAAATAATAGTTTTTTTGAATTAGTGGTGCGCAATATCTTAAAAAACTGACCTTTTGGCAAGTTTTTCGAGTTAAAACTAATGTATTGGCATTAAAATAGTGCTCGTAACTTTTGGATTTGTTCAGGCCTTCCTAAGACAATTAAATTACATCCAGCCTCTAGTTTCAATGAGGCTTCAGGATTTATAATATACTCTTCTTCAGTAGTTTTATAACCGATTACAGTACAACCCGTTTTCTTTCTTAAATCTAAATCAAGTATCGTTTTATTTAAATATTCTTTGGGTAAATCGTTAATTGCAACTTCTTCTAGATTCGCCGTTGTATCGCCTTCTATTGTAAGTCTATCAACAAACTCAATAACATCAGGAGTTACAACGAGTGAAGCCATATGTGCTCCTCCTAATTTATCTGGCATGATTACGTTATTAGCACCTGCAATTTTTAACTTGCTATATGTACTTTCCTTTGATGCTCTACTAATGATCTTACATTTTTTATTCAACTGACTAGCTGTTAGTACCACAAACAAGTTGTCCGCATCTGAAGGTAAAGCTGTAATTAAAAATTTTGCGTTATTAATTCCTGCTTTTAATAAAGTTTCGTCAGAGGTAGCATCTCCTTCAACATTTAAAACTTTTCGCTCATCAAGTTGTTTAATTAGCTCTTTATCTTTTTCTATAATTACAACATCGCGTTTGTAACTTTTTAATTTTGCAAGTGCTTGTTTTCCGTTTCTACCAAAACCACAAACAATTGTATGTCCGTTTAGTTGTTCTATTTGTTTTTGCACTCTTTTAATTTTTAGTTGTTGAAAAAAATCTCCACTAATAAGATACTCAGAAAAAGATGAGACTGCGTAACCAAAAGTGAATAAGCTAGATAATATTAAAAATGTAGTAAACAGTTTTTCTTCCGGAGTAAAAGGATGAACTTCGCCAAAACCAACAGTGGTTACTGTAATTACAGTCATGTAAAACGCATCTATAAAAGAATAATCAAACAGCAAGAAGTAACCAAAGATCCCAATAAAAAAGGTTAATCCACTAAAGAATATAGCTTTATATAAACGTGACCGAAAAACTAGTTTAATCATAAATCAAATACCGAAGTTCGTTTTGTATAGATCCTATCTTTCAATCGAAGTAAAAAGGCAATAATTAAATACAATCCAAAAGACAACCCAATAGTTACAAATGATATGTAAATAAAAAACAAGCGAACATTCACTGCTCTCATTCCTAATCTATCAGCCAATCTTGATGAAACATCAAATCCATTTCTTTCAAAAAAGTGTCTTATACCATGTACAACCTTCATAATTCAAAATTTCTTTTTTGCTATTTGTAAAAATATTATAATAAAAATAACGAGACCCAAAATTACATAAAATAATTGCGAAGTGTTCTGATTTTCACTAACGGAACCATAATACACAAAGGCTCCCCAATAATATGGAGACTTATAAGCGTTCTCTATTTCTGGATTATTCAAATACTTCAATTTCGCAGTTCGACTTGCATCATCTATGGAATTAATCTCCTTCAAAGAAGTATAAAAACTTTGAATTACTTCTGACGTTGATTTATCATTTATTTCCCAAAGCGTAAATATTAGATTTTCAACACCAATATAACTGAATCCTCTTGCTATGCTCATTGCTCCTTCTCCTTTTACTAAAGTACCAATTCCCGTATCACAAGCACTAAGCACAACTAAATCGGCATTACATTCTAAACTATATAAATCATTTAAATATAACTTTTCATCATAAAACTCTATATATGCATCACTTATAACACCAGTATTTCTGGAATGTGTTGAAACATGTAAAATCTCGGCTTCTTTACTAGTTTCTATAAATTTATCTTTTTTAGCTTTTTCATTTTTATAAATCTCCGATATATATTCTTTTTCTATAACATTTGCTTCATTCAGAGAATATGATAGTTCCTTAATAGTTCCTTTGAAAACTGGGAAAAAACCTGTTATTTTTTTTGGATTCAGATTACCATTACCATTTAAAAACGTATTGGTATTAAAAGCATAAGTAATTTTATGATCTTTCATCAGAAACGGCATATTCTCGAAGTATAAATCATCGGTTTTCTTAGAAAGCAAGGTTTCAAAAGGAATGAAGTTGAGTAAACCATCAGTGATTAATACGATATTTTTATATTCTTCCAATTCATCAAATCTCAATTTTTTATAGAGATTGTGACTCTTTAAAACATAATCGCTAACATTATTATTAATAACAGATGGTGAATTAAAAAAACGTATGTAATCCAATATATTTTTCTGTAAATCAGAAGTAACTTTGATTGTATTTACTTTTATATGCTTCGAAGTAATTATGAACTGATATAGATTCTTTTCACCAAAGAAGTAATTTACTAATGCCGTTTCTTTATCTTTTATTTTTTGTTGAATTTTAAGGAGTGATACTTCTTCATTAAAATCATTGGCATATTTTTCTCTAATCGATGTCGAGACCTCCTTTAACTGCACTCCGACTTTACTGTATTCATTATATAGCATCTGAATTGAATCCATCGACAACTCTTCTTCTTGCAGACTAAGAATAATCGAAGTCAGTTTTACTTGTTGTCTTTTTAAACTTTCTTCTATCTTCAATAAGCTATCATTAGGATACTTTTTTCGAATTCTTTTATGCATCAATCTATCTTTCAAAGACGATGCTTTGCCTTTATTTGCGTAATTAAACGCTTTTTCAAGTGATTCTATAGTTCTGTTTTCTTCATAATCCTGAAGAAGTAATTGAATACATTTTTCACTTCTTTTCCTTTTTTCTGACTGCAATAAAATTTTAGTCTCTTCTACAGAAATATTTCTTTCTAAAAGATCACTTACGTAAAAACTTAGATTATAATTGTCTAGAGAATCTTCAATAGTAGTACTCAAACTTGCCTTCATATCAAAAACATCTATCAACAAACTTTCAGCATATAAATGATCTTGAGTAATATGATCTCCAGGTTGATATGTCGGTATTAAATTCATTAGAACCTCATCTAAAAGCATATTCGCTGCTACACTATTCTTCAATAGTAACTGTAATTGAGCTTCCTCCAATAAATATTTAACCTTATCTCTTATACTAATTTTAATACTTCTTTCCTTTTTAGCTCTTTCAAAAAAGAGTTTCGCTTTATGGAAATCTCCAGAGTTTAACCAGTTGATATAATTCAAATAATTAGAGCTTACCTCTCCATTAGTTGTATTCATTAGAAGCAAACTGTAGTTTCTTATATCTTCAAGGTTTTTCTTTTGATCTTCATCAACTTGATATAAGTTCAAAGTTTCAGTTGCAATTTTCACCACAACTTTATGCTTGTTAATACTTTGATATAGCGCTAATAAATTTATTATTCCGGCTATTTTTTGAGATTGCTTACGTTCTTTTTCAGCAATGGAGATGTAATATTTAATGGTGTTTTCAGCATTTACAAAGTCCTTAGTTTGAATATATAAGTTCCCTAATGGTTTTAAACAATATTCAATGATATCGTAATTCTGTAAGTTATGATCTGTAAATCGTTTTCTTGCTTTCTCGTAAGAATGTATTGATTTTTGAAATTGTCCGTTCTCTTTTAAAAAGAAGGCTTTATTACACTGGAGAATTACCAAAGCTAAATGTTCATTGGAATTACCAACTTGATTTTCAAAAACAACTTCTTTTTTATTTAATTCCTTTAAAGCTGTATCTGATCTATTCTTCAGAAATTCATCTAAAGCATTGTAAATAGAGTTCTCTAATTCTTGAGCAGAAACAGAAAACGAAATTATCGATACTAAAAACAGAAGTATTATTCTCATTGCTTAAAATTTCCATATCAGGTAGAACTGCCAATAATTGTTCTCTTTATTTGTATCGAAAATATACCTTGCTCCTACACTTGGTCCGATTCTAGCAAAACCTCCGGTTGCTTCAATTAAAAATCCTTTTCTAAAATTTGTGAAAGAAGAACTTCCTTCGGTATTATTCTCTCTGGAATCACTAACAATATCTCCTCCTTGCAAACTTTGTTCAAAAGTTTCAGTTACAATAGATGTTTCATTTTTCTCATTTAAACTTAATTTACCTTGAATTCCCGCTCCTAATCCTACATAATTATTCAAATTATATCTAACCAAAACTGGGATTTCAACATCTACATTCGAAAACTTGGTGTTGGTTGTAGTACGAGTTGTTCTTCTCAAATTTACAGCAGGAAATTCTTCAGTAGTTTCCGAAATCTGAGTATTGCTATTGAAATTATGTACACTATTCAATAATTCCACTTGCCAATACCAACGATATGATTTAAATGGAGAAAGTGTTGCTCCAACAAAATAACTTCTAGAATTATTTAGGTTGGTAAAATAATTATATCCCGCTTTGGCTCCAATTGAAATTCCTGGTAAAAATCGCGTAGTTGATCTATTGGTTATAATAGGCTCATTTTTATCAAAAATGATTGCAGTTTTACTGACTGTTTTCCTTTTATGAAAATCTTTACCAAATTTAATACTGTACCTCACAAAGCCTTTCGTTGAATCCTTTTCTTGAACTCCTTTTTGATTGCTTCCTGGTAAATAAATATTCTTAAACGTAAAAATTGCTTGTTTCTCAGTAAACGTAGTATCTAAACAACTATACCGAACAGGTTCTTTTGGACAAATTTCACATTTAGGGTACATATCTAAAACCTTCAATGTCGATTTATCCAACATGTCAGGAATATCAGTTTCTAATCTTATAGTTTTGGCTGGACCTTCTCCGTCGTTTTGAAATTGAATTTTATATTTTAAAGTTTTAAATCGTACAAAACGATAATTCAACAAGGTCCCGTTAGAAGACATTTTGTTCGGATCATGAGATGTTACAATTTCCATTTCTTTTTCCTTAACAACATGATTCTGAAAGTTTCGATCTGGAACATTAACACCTCTAATTGTTATAATCGCACTTGTATCTTTTAACATTTCTGGAGGAGTTTTCATGGTAAAAAATATATTTCGCTCCTCATTAGGATTCATATCATTAAAATTAAAAATGCTCCAACTTTTATAATATTCTTTTGACTCGTGCAGTGTTTTCTTCAAATCCGTTCTTGTAGTATCTTGAGGTTCCTCATAACTATTAAGTTCATTTTGTATTGAAGCATACAAAACAGAAGTATCATTAATATCTTTTTTGTAACTCATCAAGTTCTTTTCTTCTTCTATAACTAATTCTTCATTGTTATGAACTCTGATATCTTTAATATCAAAATTATTTACTCCGTATTTCTTCTCATTATAAAAAAGATAAAGTCTTCCATTTGCGACATAGTTATGATTATTCTTATATCGCAGTACAAAAAGCATTTCTTCATCGGGAACTGGATCTCGATTACTAATTAACTCTAAACTTTCATCCATAGAAGCTATATCATTATACGTTTTAGTAGCATTTATGATTGATACTTTTTGCGGTCTTGTTGCTGGCGGTTTACCTGAATCATAATGATTCGTAACCCAAAGTTTAACTTCATAATCACCTTTCTTTTTATAAGTATGTTTAGGAGCTTTGTGTTTACTAAAATTCCCATCACCAAATTCCCAGAAATAAGAATAATATGCTGTTGGTGCTCCTGCTATTTGATTCAATTTTGGAGCTAAAGGTGTTAATGAAATTTCATTGTCTTTAAGCTGAATTTCAACTTTTGCAGTTTTTCTTACAGTATCTTTTTTTATCAGTTCTTGACCATAAACGGCTACAAAATTTGATATTATAAATAGAATTACAAGTTTTGATTTATTTAGAAACACGACAAATAACTTTCTGTTAATTAAGTAAATATAAAAAAAGCATTCTAACCTAATTAAAGATTAGAATGCGAAACAGGCCTCTAGAGCAGAGTAACCAACAACCCTAACATAACCAGTAGCAGAATAGAAAACTTCACTAAATTTTGCTTTGTTGTTTTTATAGACATCATTTATTAATTTAAAAGTTCTAAGGCATCTTTAATTTCATCGGTAGATACAGGAGAGAACTCTAAATTCACATACTCATCGTTTTGAATCGTAACCGTTTTGGTTGCCATATATTGCTGATTATCCTTTATAGTTAATCCCACATAAGTTACTTCAAGTCCCACCGGTAGTGAATTCACATAACTTTGCACACCATCAGAATAGGTCTGAGTAAAACTCACAACTGCAGGTAAATTGTTTTCCTTGAAGATGATAAATACTCGTGCTTCATCAATATTCGGACTTGATGTTAAATCAACATAATTTGTTGTTTTAGCTCCAGGATAACTATAAAACTTATCACAATTAGTCCACCCCATATCAAAAACATCGTATAAATAACTATCCGGTGCAGATTGAAAAATAACCTCTGTATTAAAAAATTGATTCCAAACAATATTATCATCAGCGTTCACAGTACCTAAAAAAGCTCCCATTGCTGGATCAGCTCCTCCTGAAGATGGAACACGAATACGAATTGAATTTCCTGGCGCTAAGTTTAATGGTGCTCCATTTTGTTCTGCTAATATTTCGGTTTCTCCTTCCGATAATAAAAACGTGTTTTCTCCTCCAGGGTTAACCGCATTTGTAGGTCTATTCGACAACACCATGTCACTTGCACTAAAAATTTCTTTTATCTTAATATCAACGTTCCCAGTTACGACCGTTCCATTTTGATCTAAAAAAGAGTTTGGTTGAAATGTTATTATCGTCCCCTGATCTCCAGTTATTGATCCTCCATTAGCACCATCCACACTAAAATCTTGAGTTGGAACACCGTTTTCTTCAAAAAACTCTTCTATTGTATTATAGCTTACTAAACTACATCCTGTACAATCATCAATGTTATTATTTTCTTTAGAACAATTTGCTAGTAACAATGTCGAAATGGCAATTCCTAGTAATAATCTTTTAGTCTTCATAATTTTAAATTTTTATGTTTAACATCCTTATATCAACCAGATTAAAATTTTGTTACCTCATTTTTTTTAAATTAGCAACAAAACAATCCTAGATGCCTATAAAAAAGGTACATACAGATCAAAAATATATTGAAGCTTTATTGAACAACAACTCGTTTGTAATACGAGAAATCTACAGTCGTTTTGTTCCTAAAGTGGTAAATTTTATTTGTAACAATAGCGGAAATACTGAAAAAGCAGAAGATGTTATTCAGGAAGTTTTAATTACACTTTACAAACAAGCAAAAGAAAAAGAATTGCAACTTACTTGTCCATTTGATGCCTATTTTTTCTTACTCTGTAAACGAAAATGGCTAAATGAGCTTAAAAAAAATAAAAATATACAGGTAACAATTTTAAATGAAGAAGTATCTAAGTTCGAAGGATTAGAAGAACTCGTTTTGGAAACATCAGTTTTTGAACAAAAGAATGAACTATTTGAAAGTACACTTCAAACATTAGGAAAAGCTTGTAAAGACTTATTGAAGGTTTGCTTTTCTCTAAAATCAATGGAAGAAGTTTCAAAGAAATTGAATATTTCTTACGCTTATGCGAGAAAGAAAAAATCACAATGTATTGGGCAATTGACGAAATTAATTAAAGCTAGTCCGAAGTATAAAGAAATAAAAAACAATTCCTGATGGAGGATCAATTTTTACAGTTTGAAAACTATTTGGCAAAACAATTATCAGATGACGAACTAAAATCATTTGAAGAAAAACTGCAAACAGATATTTCGTTTAAAGAAGCATTTAATCTTTACAAGGAAACACACGACTTTTTGAAAAACAAAATTCAAAACGAAACTTCCACCGAAGAATTCACAACGAACATTAAGAAGATTTCAAAAAATCATTTTAAAAGCCATAATAAAAATAAATCTAAAAACTGGTTTATATCAATTGCTGCAAGTATTGCCGTACTAATTGGTATTTATGTTTTTTATCCAAAAAACACACCAACCTATCAAGAGTATATAAGTTATCCGACAGCGAATTTCACTACAAGAAATTCTCAAAACGAAACGTTAATTAAAGCTCAAAATACATTTAACACAAAAGATTTTAAACAAGCTAATTTACTCTTCGACAAACTTCTAAATGAAGATATTCATAACTCAGAATTACAACTTTTTCAAGGAATAACCTTAGTTGAATTAGACCAATTTGAAGAAGCAGATCAAATTTTATCCGGTTTATCTTCAGGTAAATCTAGCTATACAACAAATGCTATTTGGTATTTAGCACTCAGTAAATTAAAACAAGAAAAATATAGTGACTGTAAGTTACTTTTAGAAAAACTTCCGAAAGAGTTTAAACATTATAAAAACGCACAAAAACTCTTAAAAAACCTGCCAGAATAACTTCTTGCTTATAAATATTAACAAATAGGAAAAAAGCTTGTTTACAAATCACTATGGAATAATAAATTCTATTTGGTAACTTTGCTTTTTTGTGTAAAATCCTAACCTTGAAAGAGCAAGAATTCATTGAAGTATACGGAGCCAGAGCTCACAACTTAAAAAACATTGACGTTAAAATTCCTCGTGAAAAACTAGTAGTTATTACTGGTTTAAGTGGAAGTGGTAAATCATCTTTAGCTTTTGATACTATATATGCAGAAGGCCAAAGAAGATATATTGAAACTTTTTCCGCGTATGCGCGTCAATTTTTAGGTGGTTTAGAGCGACCAGATGTAGATAAAATTGAAGGATTATCTCCTGTTATTTCAATAGAACAAAAAACCACAAATAAAAGTCCGCGTTCCACAGTAGGAACAATTACTGAAATTTATGATTTCTTGCGTTTACTTTTTGCTCGTGCTTCTGATGCATATTCCTACAATACAGGAGAAAAAATGGTAAGTTATTCTGATGATCAGATTAAAGAACTTATTTTAAAGGATTTCGAGGGTAAACGAATTGCAGTTTTAGCTCCATTAATTAAATCTAGAAAAGGACATTACCGAGAGTTATTCGAGCAAATTTCAAAACAAGGATTTTTACGTGTTCGTGTTGACGGTGAAATTCGAGAGATCGAAAAAGGTATGAAATTAGATCGATATAAAACCCACGATATCGAGGTCGTTATTGATCGATTGGTTGTTGATGAAAATTCAGACAAACGCTTAGAAGAAACTATTAAAACTGCCCTATATACAGGTGATAACATTCTAATGGTTATTGATGTTGATGATGAAAAACCTAGATATTTCAGTAGAGAATTAATGTGTCCTACAACTGGAATTGCATATCCAAATCCAGAACCTAATACATTTTCTTTCAACTCGCCAAAAGGTGCTTGTGATAAATGTAATGGATTAGGAACTACAAACGAAGTAAACTTAAACAAGGTGATTCCTGACGATTCAATTTCTATTAAAAATGGAGGAATTGTGCCGTTGGGTGAACAAAAAAGCAGTTGGATTTTCAAGCAATTGCAAACTATTGCAGAACGCTATAAATTTAAATTAACAGATCCTATAGCTGATATTCCTAAAGAAGCATTAGAAGTAATTCTTCATGGAGGAAAAGAGTCTTTTAAAATTCAGTCCAAAGCAGCTGGAGTTACACGAAATTATCAAATCGATTTTGAAGGAATTGTTTCTTTTATTGAGAATCAATATAAAAATACTGATAGTTCTTCTATTAAGAGATGGGCAAAAGGTTTCATGGATGAAATTAAATGTTCTTCTTGTAATGGAAAACGATTAAAAAAAGAAGCTTTACATTTTAAATTCACTGGGAAAAACATCAGCGATTTAGCACAAATGGATGTTACTGAATTGGCTAGTTGGTTTTCTAATATCGAAGAGAAAATGTCTAAGAAGCAAGTTTCGATTGCTTCAGAAATCCTAAAAGAAATTAGAACCAGAATTCAGTTTTTATTAGATGTTGGATTAGATTATTTAACTCTCGATCGTACATCTAAATCTCTTTCAGGTGGAGAAGCTCAACGTATTCGTTTAGCAACTCAAATCGGTTCTCAATTAGTTGGTGTGCTATATATTTTAGATGAACCAAGTATTGGTTTACATCAAAGAGATAATCAGAAGTTAATCGATTCTTTAATCAAATTACGAGATGTTGGAAACTCTGTATTAGTTGTGGAACACGATGAAGACATGATTAAAAACGCTGACTATGTTTTAGACATTGGTCCAGGTGCAGGAAGACATGGAGGTGAAATTGTAAGTATTGGAAGTTTTGATGAAATCATCAATCAAACTACGCTAACAACTGATTATTTATCAAAAAGAAAAGCTATTGAAGTTCCTAAAAAACGAAGAGCTGGAAATGGCAAAAAAATAAAACTAACCGGTGCGAGTGGAAATAACTTAAAAGATGTTTCTGTTGAATTTCCTTTAGGGAAAATGATTTGTGTTACAGGTGTTTCTGGAAGTGGAAAATCTACTTTAATTAATGAAACCCTATACCCTATTTTGAACGCACATATTTATAGAGGCGTTAAAGAACCAATGCCTTATAAAAAAATAACTGGTTTAGAACATATCGACAAAGTAATTGATATCGACCAGTCTCCAATTGGTAGAACACCAAGATCAAATCCAGCAACATATACCGGAGTTTTTAGCGAAATTCGAAGTCTATTTTCGAAAACACCAGAAGCTGCAATTCGTGGATATAAACCAGGAAGATTCAGTTTTAATGTTAAAGGAGGAAGATGTGAAACTTGTCAAGGTGGTGGAGTTCGAGTTATAGAAATGAACTTTTTACCCGATGTTCATGTTGAATGTGAAACCTGTCAAGGAAAACGATTCAATAGAGAAACTTTAGAAATACGATATAAAGGAAAATCTATTTCAGATGTTTTAGAAATGACCATCAATCAAGCTGTTGAATTCTTTGAACATATTCCGAAAATCTACAGAAAATTAAAAACCATACAAGATGTTGGTTTAGGTTATATTACTTTAGGACAACAATCAACTACACTTTCAGGAGGAGAAGCACAACGAATTAAATTAGCTTCTGAACTTTCTAAAAGAGATACTGGAAATACATTCTACATTTTAGATGAACCAACTACTGGATTACACTTTGAAGACATCCGTGTATTAATGGAAGTTTTAAATAAGTTAGTTGATAAAGGGAATACAGTTTTAATTATTGAACACAACTTGGATGTTATCAAACTAGCAGATTATATTATTGATGTAGGTATGGAAGGAGGAAAAGGTGGTGGACAAATTGTAACTACAGGATCTCCTGAAAAGGTTGCAAAGCATAAAACAAGTTATACAGCAAAGTTTTTGAAAAAAGAGCTAAAATAAATTTAAATCTTTAACATTATTTTAAGAATTCTTGTGTGAAAATCTCAATATTTTCACACCATTGCAATATATTTCATTTTTTAGCTAAAAGAGACATATATCTTTGAGTGTCTATAAATATTCGGGGGAATATTAACTATCATTTAATTACATAAAAATGAAAAAATCAATTTTAAGCTTTGGAAAAGCAATTAACAGAAAAGATCAGAAAAATATTTTTGGAGGAGGGGATCCTAAAATAGTGGATGGAGTTTTGACTGTCGAAACACCATTCGTTAGACTTGGCCCTGGAGCTCCTGGTTTACCTGATGGCGGTGGTGATAGCAATCTAACTTGTTCAAGCATGCCACAAAACACATGTATTTCTACACCTGGTTGTGTATGGTATGGGTGTTACTGTGAGACTTCTGCGCCTCATATTGCGCCTTGTTAAACAATTTATAATTCAATATACAGAAAAGGAAAGATGTATCTTTCCTTTTTTTTGTTTTTAAATCACTCTCTATCATTTTGTTAACATAAAAACATGTTTTTTTTCATAAATGATGGTAACAATTTCAAAGTAATAGGAACATCATAGTAAATAAGGCTTTCATATAGTTCTTCAATATACTAGAAAGCAATTTATTTTAAATATTTTTTTCTCATTTCGCTTTATGTGAAATCAAAAAAATTGCTATGATGAGAAAACCATGAAAGAAAATTCATGAAAAAGAACCTTATAACTATTTATTATTGGGGAATTTTAAAAGAATAGTTAAACGCGAAGGGAAGGTTACATGAAGAAGTAAATCAGTAAGATATAGAAATCTTACCATGAAAAAAAGCAGTAACTGAGTTACTGCTTTTCTTTTATTTTGAAGGAAATCATTATAATTTCCCTAAAAGTTCTTCTGCTTTAGGAGTATTGAATAAGGATTTTTCAACAATATTCTTAAGCTCCTTTTTAGCTTGTTCAACCTTATTAGCTTTGATATACACCAAACTCTTGTACCAATACGCTTTTTCTGAATCAATTAAATCACTTGATTCCAATTCATTTAAAACTTCGATTGCTTTATCAAAATTCCCTAACTCAGATTCGGCCATTGCTATATAAATATATACGCCACTTACATTCTTATTGGAATATAGTATCTCATCAAAAGTAGAAGCTGCTTTTTCATAATTCTTTTCTTTAAAGAATTTTTCAGCCATTACTAGTTTTTCTTTATTATCCACCGAACCTCTTTCTGCAAATGACGGTAAGTTGTTCAAATCCGCATAAGTAGTGTATAATGTATTTGTATCTAAAACCGATGGTGAAAGTATAGGTCTAAGCGTAAAAAAACTAATAACCACCGCTGCAGCAATTCCTGTAAGTAAACGAATTATTCTACCTCTACTTTCTTTAGAATTTATTGAAGCTTTTTTGATGACTTCCTTAAGGTTCTGAATTTCCTCACTTTTAAACAAAGCCTCATACTCATCTGTCTCTTTAGAGTCAATTGTGTTCACAAAACTCCAATCTTCTTCATTCAAAGATTCAAACAATTGTTTTTCTAATAAGTATTGCTCCTTAAATTCCGAGTCGAATTTAATTCTTTCTAGGAAAGATGTTCTTTCTTCATCAGAAAGTTCATTCCTTAAAAAGTTCTCGATTAATATGTCGTCTTCTAAATTCATAGTTCGCGTAATGAATTAAATCGTTGATCTTGTTTAATTAATTCTGTCAGTTTCTTTTTACATTTAAAAACACGCTGACGAACAACCGTTTCCGAAGTATACTCGGTATTGGCTACAATTTCTGCATAAGGGGTTTTTGCAAAAAATAAGGATAGGATCATTTTACAATTTTCAGTAATTCTATCCAGCATTTCAATAAACAATTCTTGCCTTTTTTGTTCTATAATGGCATTTGCATTGTCTTTTGCTTCACTTACCAGTTCAACCACTTCACTATTTGTTACCCGTTTTTTATGCGTATTTAATTCTCTACGCCATAAATTCTTACAAACGGTAAATAAAAAACCATCAAACGAGGTGTTTATTTGTATTCCATCCTTTTTATGACGAACAGCAATTTGCAATAAAGCCTTTTGAAAAATATCCTCTGCATCTTCGGCATTTCCCTTGTTTTGTACTATAAATCGTTTTACTTGTTTAAAGTTGACATCATATATTTTAGATATCACTTTGGAGTCTCCATTAACAAGTGCATCGAGGTAAAAATTTCCATCCATAAAACACAATTGTAGAGCAAAAATAAAATTTTCTATTTTTGCGCGGGTAACATTTTAGTTTTTTCATTACTAAGATTCAAGGAACATATAAAAATTTAAATTATGAAATTATTAAAATTAGTATTAATCGCGTTAGTAACTGTAGGGATTTACTCTTTTACAACAGTTGAAAAAACAAAAGACCAGCCGATTGATAAAGTTGAGAAAGTATCACAATATGATGGGTGTTTTACTTTAATTTATAACCCTAGAACTACACCAGAAGAAAGACGTCTAGCAAGATTATGGGTTAAATACACCTATGAAATACAATTGTCTCACCTTAAAGAAACATCTTTAGTAAATCGAAAAATCCAAGAAAAGTGGGATTTTATCAATATTCGAACTAGAGTAGAAGTTCAAGACGAGGATGAAGATAAAGAAGATGATTGGAAAAATGCAAATGCATATTTGCACAGTTATTCTATTGGTTGCGAAAATTCTTTAACTCATATTTTTGAATAACAAAAAAAATTGACCAAGCAAACTAAGAATAATATTTTCATTTTGTTCTGTTTAGTTCATATTACTATGAAATTGACAGGACAAAATGACTTTAACTATAATTTAAAAACAACTTCGAATAAACTAGTTCCAGAAAAAACTGCCGATAGTGTTATTAATCAAGCTCATTTGGATAATACAACTAAATTAAAAAAAGCTTTTGAACTATCAAGAATATATTACAAGCAAGGTAATTATGCTTTAGCTATCAAATATGCTAAAATCCAAAACAAATTATCTTTACAAAATAAGATCGTTTTATTTCCTAATCATTATCATAACTCATTTTACTTAATAGGTAAGTATTACATGAAATCAAGGAAATTGGACTCTGCGATTATCTATTATAAAAAAGCATTAGAGTTAAATTTTTATCCAAAAAAAGTAGCTCAATCTTTTTGTCAATTAGCGAACTGTTATAGAATGAAAGGTGAATTACACAAATCTCTTAAGTACTACGGCAAAGGAATTGATTCCCTAATTAAA
This sequence comes from Tenacibaculum sp. 190524A05c, assembly GCF_964036595.1. Classification (NCBI taxonomy): domain Bacteria; kingdom Pseudomonadati; phylum Bacteroidota; class Flavobacteriia; order Flavobacteriales; family Flavobacteriaceae; genus Tenacibaculum; species Tenacibaculum platacis. The sequence continues at coordinate 1,542,991 of NZ_OZ038523.1, forward strand.
TATAATAGAAAGCGAAGTAGTATACAACATATCATAAACTTATCATCCACCTGCAATCAGATAAAATCGCTCGAAAGTGCGCAGTTAGGCTTATTCTATTTGAAAAAATGCGATAGTTTAATAGATACAGATGAATCTCTTATTCACTTGAGAGACCCAGTTAATCTATCTAAAGGTATTCTTTATACATTACCCTCAAACCGTAACTACAAAAAAGCTTCAAGTTTCTATAGAATAACGTTAAAAAATTACTTAAAATACGGCACAAAGAAACAAATTAGTCTAATCTATTTGAATTTAGGTGAATTGTATTTGAAAGAAAGAAAGGATAGTGCCATTTACTTTCTAAATAAAAGTCTTGAAGAAATCAAAAGCCTGAAAGGAAAGGATTTAATAAACATCAATTCGGAAATATATAGAAATATATCAAATTACAATATTCGCAATAATAAATTTAATGAAGCACTAAATAATATAAACAACTCCCTTAGAAGTAGTTTTGGAATTCATATAGTTAAGAATTTAGTCTTAAATAATTATCATTTTGAAAATGTAGTATCTAGAAAAAATGTGATTTTAGCTTATAAAGGAAAAGTTGAAATTCTAAATTTGTTGTACAATAAGACTAAAGATTCCAAATATTTAAAAGAGTCTATTGAAACGGTTAATACTTGTGATGCCTTTATTAATTATACAATTCAAAACAGTACAGAAATCAATACCAAGTTCTTGTGGAGAGATGATGTATCAGAAATATATAACTACGGTGTATTAGCAGCTTACAATTTGAATGATCATGAGTTATTAAATTCTATCATAGAGAAAAACAAAGCTTTTTTGTTGACTCAAAGTATTAAAGAGAATAATTCCGAGATTTCATTACCCTACGATGTAAAACAACAACTAAAAACATATAAAAGCTCTATATTTTATCTCGAAGAAAAATCTACTTCTCAAAAACAAAAAGACTCCTTATTTAATATTAAACTCGAATTTGAGCGATTTAAAGATTCAATAACTGTTCTATATCCAGAACACTTTTCAAAAAGGAATAATATTCAACCTTTAGCTCTTGAAAACATTAAAACCAATTTAGATTCAAAATCTGTTATACTATCTTATCATTTAGACAGAAACAACAATAATTTATTTGGATTATGTACTTCCAAAACCGGTAATTATTCTTTTAAAAAGGAAATAGATTCAACATTTTACAAATTAGTTGAAAATTATAAACTACTAATCTCAAAACCGCTTACTCAAAAATCTGAATTGCAAGAATTCTACACAACCTCAAATTCTTTGTATAGCTTTCTTTTCCCTACTAAAGAATCAAAACAATTCATTGAAAAGAAAAACATAATCGTTATTGCCAATGATATTTTACAAAACATTCCTTTTGAAGCTTTAAACACCAATACTTCTAATGTAAAATATTTAATAGAAGACCATAATATTAGTTATGCTTATTCAGCATCATTCTTAGAATTCAACAACGCTATTAATCGTGAAACTTCAAAAAATCTAGCTGCTTACGCTCCTATTACTTTTGCAAATCAAAAATCACTAGAAGCAACGAAATCGGAAGTCAACACAATCCAAAACCAAATTGACAGTGATCTTTTCACCTCAACTAATGCAACTAAAAACAATTTCTTAACCAATAGTGGAGATTATAAAATCTTACATTTGGCAACTCATGCCAGTTCTTCTAATAATCCTGCTATTTACTTTTCTAAAGACACATTAAAGTTGCATGAATTGTATACACATAAAACAAATGCTGATTTGGTTGTGTTAAGTGCCTGTGAAACGAATTTGGGAGAAATCAAAAAAGGAGAAGGTGTATTTAGTCTATCTAGAGGATTCTTCTATTCCGGAGCTAAATCTGTAATTTCTTCTTTATGGAATGTGAATGATGTTTCCACATCTAGTATAATGAAAGATTTTTATACTAATCTTGATCATCATCAATCAAAATCTGAAGCACTAAATAATGCCAAACGTAAATATTTAAAAGAACATTCTCTTTCTGAGAAATCGCCTTATTATTGGGCTTCTTTCGTTCTTATTGGAGATATTTCTCCTACCTATCCATCAACGTCTTATATTTTCTATTTACTAGGCTTTGTAGCCTTTGTTTCAATTTTTTTATTTTTTTTCAAAAAAAGAGGGTAACGTTTTACCAACTCGTGAACAGTAGTGTAAATAATCGATAATCAAAAGTTATTAATTGTTTGAATTGCTATACGTTCGAATACATGCTATGAAAAATGAACGTTTAAAATCAATAATGGTTTAATGTATTGACCTTGAAAAACCATTATCTATAATAAGGTCGGGGGAAAATTTATGAAAAAGTAAGGGTAGTAAGAGTTGGGAGGCTCTTATTCGGAGAAAAGCAGCAACTTCAGTTACTGCTTTTTCTTTTTAGTAAAACTCCTTTAATAATCATTACTAATTGAACCTAAGAATCATAAAGCTCAATTATAGACAACTCAAAACCCACGCCTTAACAACTCACTAGCAATAAGTTAAGGTTTATTAAAATATTTTCTATCCATAAATAAATTTGATTTCTAAAAAAAGACGTAAATTAGCAGGCTTCTTTTTTATCATTTTAAAGAAAATTTACTCAAATTAAAATTTTAAAAAGAAGAATAATATTGAAAATAAACGCTCGGATTTAAGAGCTAAAAAATAAAGATTATTATGACAAACGATGATAGAAAAATCCGTGAGAAACTCCAACAAAAAACTTGGAATGAAATAAAAACAAATGACTCTTGGGCTATTTTTAAAATTATGGCTGAGTTTGTTGACGGATATGAACGCTTGAGTAAAATTGGACCTTGTGTATCAATTTTTGGTTCTGCAAGAACAAAACCAGATCATAAATATTATAAACTAGCTGAAGAAGTTGCTTATCAACTTACTCAAAATGGATTTGGTGTAATTACTGGTGGTGGACCAGGAATTATGGAAGCTGGTAACAAAGGAGCAAACAGAGGAAAAGGAACTTCTGTTGGTTTAAATATTGAGCTTCCATTCGAACAACATGATAACCCATGGATTGATCCAGGAAAAAGTTTAGATTTCGATTATTTCTTTGTTCGTAAAGTAATGTTTGTAAAGTACTCTCAAGGATTTGTTGTTATGCCTGGAGGTTTTGGTACTTTAGATGAACTTTTTGAAGCAATCACTTTAATTCAAACTCATAAAATTGGTCGTTTCCCAATTGTACTTGTTGGTAAAAAATTCTGGGGCGGTTTATTAGACTGGATTAAAAACACATTATTAGAAGAAGGAAATATTAGCGAAGGAGATTTAAAATTATTCCGAGTTGTTGATACAGCTGAGGAAGCCGTTGAGCATTTTAATAAGTTCTATGCGAAATATCAATTAAAGCCAAACTTTTAGTTAAATAAAAAAATAAAGTTATCTTTCGACTCGTTGTTTAAAACAACGAGTTTTTTATTTTGAAGATATACAAAGTACTACATATTATCCTCCTAATTCTTCCTCTTTGCTTGGTATCTCAAGAACATAAGATTAAGATTAAGGCACAATTAGACACGTTACATCATACTTTAGATATTGAACAAAAAATTATCTATCACAACAAATCCAAAACAAATCTTCAAGATATTTATCTGCATAACTGGGCTAATAGTTTTAAAGGAAATGAAACTCCACTTGGAAAACGTTTAGTTGAAGATTATAAAAAAGATTTTTATTTCTCTGATGATAATGAAAGAGGATATTCTAAAATTCATTCTTTACAAAGTAAAAATCAAGATCTCGATGCTCAAGAAGTAAGAGGACAAGACGACGTAATTCAAATTCAACTTAACTCTCCTTTACAACCAAATGATAGTATTGAAATTGAAGCAAAGTATACGGTTAAAATTCCTAAAGCAAAATTCACAGGATACGGAAGAACTAAAAACGGTTATCATCTGCGATTTTGGTATTTAACTCCAGCTGTTTTTTACAAAGATTGGCAGTTGATGAGCAATCTGAATATGGATGACTTGTTCGAAGATGTTGCTAATTTCACCATGGAAGTAATTATTCCTGATAATTTTCACCTACAAAGTAACTTATACCAGTACAAAAACTCCAAAGGAAACCTAAGTGATTACTATTTAGTAGGAAACGAGCGTAAAGACATAATTTTAAACATTAGTAAAAATGCTAAACGTTTTAAAACTTTTCAAGCCAAAAACACCATAATTAAAACAGATATTTATAATAGTCGGATTGACAATAAAGCTTCCAATGATATTATAAAAAGACAAATAAAATTTATAGAAAACTATATCGGTAAAAACCCTCACACCGAAATTTTAGTAGACGCTAATACAGTAAATAAAAACTCCTTACGAGATTTATACGGTATTCCTGATTGGTTAAAACCTTATCCTGAAAACTTCAAATGGGAAACTAGATTCTTTAAAGCATTAACAAGTAAATATATTGATGATGTTTTATTGTTGAATAAAAGAAATGACTATTGGCTTACTGAAGGAATACAAACCTTTTTAATGATGGAATACATTAATAAGTATTATCCTGACGTAACTGTATTCGGTCGATTTTCTAATCTATGGGGATTCCGAAAATATAACTTAGCCAAACTCAAACAAAACGATAAGTATCCTTTTCTGTATCAATTTAGTGCTCGTCGATTTTTCGATCAGCCTTTAACAACTCGAGCAGATTCTTTATCAAACTTTAATCGAAAAGTAATTAGTCCATATAAAGCTGGATTAGGAATGCGTTACTTACAAGATTTTATCGGAGATAATAACTTGACTAACTCCTTTAAAGAATTCTATAGAAATCATAGATTAAAAGTAACTACCTCAAAAGAATTTGAGTCGATCATTTCGAAAAACACAGAGAAGGATTTAAAATGGTTTTTTAACGATTATATTAAAACCAGTAAAAAAATTGATTATAAGATTAAGAAAGTAGACTTCTTAAAATCAGAAGATTCTATTGCCGTAACTATCAAGAATAAGAGAAATATAACCGCACCAGTTTCTTTGTACACCGTTAAAGACAAGCAGATAAAATCTAAAATTTGGATCACCGATGTTGATAGTACTAAAACAGTAAAAATAAAAGCGAATGATTTTGATAAACTCGCTTTGAACTATGAACAAATTTATCCTGAATACAATTCTTTAAATAATTTCAAAAATATCAATAACTCATTAATAAGTAAACCGATTCAATTCCGTTTTCTTAAAGATATTGAAGATCCGTATTATAACCAGGTCTTTTTCAATCCGAATGTAAAGTACAACTTATATGATGGAGTTATCCTAGGAGTTAATTTTAATAACAGACCTGTAATCAAACATAACTTTGAATTTAGCGTAACACCAAACTACGCTTTTAAAAGTCAAAACTTAACAGGGTCTTTCTCTTTTGCTTATGATCAGTTTTTTGAAAAGACAAAGATTTATAAAATAAGATATGGTATAGCAGGAAGTAACTTCCACTATGCGCCAGAATTATCATACAATACAATTTATCCTTTTGTAAGTATTCAATTTAAAAGAAATACATTACGAGATGTAGGAACAAAATCAATACTATCAAGAATTGTATATGTAAATAGAGAAATTCAACCCTCGCAACAAGTTATAGAAAGTGATAGATATAGTGTTGTAAACTTTAGATACATCTATAGTCAACCGAATGTAATTAGAAGATTACAATATGCTGTTAACGCAGAACTTGGTAATAACTTCACAAAACTTTCTACAGATATTCGATACTTAAAGTTTTTTGATGAACAACGTAGCTTTAACCTAAGGTTTTTTGGAGGAGTTTTTCTAAGTAATAATTCTGTAGGCGATTATTTCAGTTTTGGATTAAACCGAAGTTCAGATTACTTATTCGAACAAAACTTATTTGGACGTTCAGAAAACCGTGGATTATTTAGTCAACAGTTTGTGATTTCTGATGGTGGATTTAAATCATTTTTCGATCAACCCACTTTTGCCAATCAATTAATGTTATCTGCAAATACAAGTGTTAGTATGTGGAGATGGGTTGAACTCTACAACGATGCTGCTATTTTAAAAAGCAAAAATCAAAATCCACGCTTCTTTTATGAAAACGGAGTTCGACTTAATTTTATCCCAAATATCTTAGAATTATACTTCCCAGTTTATACAAATGAAGGTTTTGAAGTAACTGATTCTGCGTATCCTACGAAAATTCGCTTTGTAATTACCTCAAGCTTAGACAGAATTTACAATTTTATCCGCAGAGGATTATTATAAAAAATTCAACAAAAACTCTAAAAAACCCATTTTTTTACGATTTTATCAAAAAAAACATCGATTTTTAAAATTCATTTAAAAAAACTATCTTTGTTGCAGACCAACAAAAAGTTTATTTATGAGCCAAAGTGTAGAAATTTCTAATTCACAAAAATTATCATTTGAAGACTTTAAAAATGAAGTATTAAATGATTACAAAATTGCCAGATTAAGTAGAGAATGTAGTTTGCTTGGAAGAAGAGAAGTTTTAACTGGTAAAGCTAAATTTGGAATTTTTGGTGATGGTAAAGAAGTTCCACAATTAGCAATGGCAAAAGCCTTTAAAAATGGTGACTTTAGATCAGGATATTATCGTGATCAAACTTTTATGATGGCCATTGGCGAATTAACTGCACAACAATTTTTTGCAGGATTATATGCACATACAGATATTGCACAAGAGCCAATGTCTGCAGGTAGACAAATGGGTGGTCATTTTGCTACACACTCTTTAGATGAAAATGGAAATTGGAAAAATTTAACTGCTCAAAAGAATTCTTCTTCTGATATTTCTCCAACAGCAGGACAAATGCCTAGATTATTAGGTTTAGCTCAGGCTTCTAAAATTTATAGAAATGTTGAAGAATTAAAGGATGCTACTAATTTTTCTAATAAAGGAAATGAAGTAGCATGGGGAACTATTGGAAATGCTAGTACAAGTGAAGGATTGTTTTTTGAAACAATTAATGCTGCCGGAGTATTACAAGTACCAATGGTAATGAGTGTTTGGGATGATGAGTATGGAATTTCTGTTCATGCAAGACATCAAACTACTAAAGAAAGTATTTCTGAAATTTTAAAAGGTTTCCAAAGAGAGAAAGGAACTAACGGTTACGAGATATTTGTTGTGAATGGTTGGGATTACGTACAGTTAATTGATACTTACAACAAAGCTGCAGAAATTGCAAGAGAACAACACGTACCTGTGTTAATACATGTTAAAGAATTAACTCAACCTCAAGGACACTCTACTTCAGGTTCTCATGAAAGATATAAATCAAAAGAACGTTTAGAGTGGGAAAAAGAGTTTGATTGTATTGCTCAAATGAGACAATGGATTCTTGAATTTGAGTTAACTGACGAACAAGGAGATGTTTTACGCTTTGTTGAAAACGAGGAAGAGTTAACAGCTTTAGATAAGTCAATCAAGAAAGAAGTTAGTACTGCGAAACGTAATGCTTGGAATAGTTTTATCAATGAAATTAAGTCTGAAGTAATTACTGCTACTACTCTATTAGATAAAGTTGCTGCTAAAAGTAGTAACGGAACATTTATCACAAAATATAAAAATGATCTTTCGGCTATTTCAGAGCCAATTAGAAAAGATATTTTAAGTGCTTGTAGAAAAGTTTTACGCTTAATTCGTGATGAGAATTTCGCCGAGAAAATCGAATTACAAAACTTTATCAAGGAAAGCATTAAAACTGCTTACGATAAGTATTCTTCTCACTTATTAAATGACGCAGATAACTCAGTTGTAAATTCTGAAGAAGTTAAACCAACATACGATAACGAGAAAAACATTGTAGATGCTAGAGTTATTATGCGTGATAACTTCGAAGCAATTCTTGAAAAGCATCCTGAAGTTTTAGTATTTGGTGAAGACGCTGGATATATTGGAGATGTGAACCAAGGATTAGAAGGTTTACAAGAAAAATTTGGTGAATTAAGAGTTTCAGATACAGGAATTAGAGAAGCTACAATTTTAGGTCAAGGAATTGGAATGGCAATGAGAGGATTACGTCCTATTGCTGAAATTCAATACTTAGATTATTTATTATATGCTTTACAAATAATGAGTGACGATTTAGCAACACTTCGTTACAGAACTTATGGTAAGCAAAAGGCTCCTTTAATTATTCGTACTCGTGGTCACCGTTTAGAAGGAATTTGGCATGCTGGTTCTCCAATGGGAGGAATTATAAATAATGTTCGTGGTATTCACGTTTTAGTACCAAGAAACATGACTAAAGCTGCTGGTTTCTATAACACTTTATTAGAAGGTGATGATCCTGCTTTAGTTGTTGAATGTTTAAATGGTTACCGTTTAAAAGAAGAATTACCGAATAACCTTGGTGAGTTTAAAACTCCAATTGGAGAGGTAGAAGTAATTAAAGAAGGAACAGATATTACAATTTTATCGTACGGATCAACTTTACGTTTGGTTGAGGAAGCCGCAAGAGATTTACAACAAGTAGGAATTAATGTTGAAATTGTTGATGCGCAAAGTTTACTTCCTTTTGATAAAAATCATGATACAGTAAAGTCTTTAGCTAAAACAAATAGATTATTAGTTGTTGATGAAGATGTACCTGGTGGAGCTTCAGCTTATTTACTTCAAGAAGTTCTTGAAAATCAAAATGGATATGTACATTTAGATAGTAAGCCACAAACTTTAAGTGCAAAAGCACACAGACCAGCTTATGGAACTGATGGAGATTATTTCTCTAAACCATCTGCAGAAGATATATTTGAGAAAGTGTATGAGATTATGCACGAAGCTAATCCAACTGAATTTAAGAGTTTATACTAAATTAGATAACTCATAAAAATAAAAAAAGCCAGTTTTTAAAACTGGCTTTTACTTTTTATAGAAATAAGCAATTCTTATTCTTCTACTTTTACATCCTGAACATCGATTTCTTTGTTCTTAGATTCATAATCTCGGATTTTATCTTTGATTAAATCCATGAAAGAAGCTCCAGCAAAATCTGTATTATCAACAATTTCTTGTAAAGCTTTAATTCTATCAGTCATAGTTTCTTTTGCAATTGCTTGACCTGCAAACTTTGCTACAGCAATATCAACTGACTTTTCAGAAATATTAGCAGCTTTTACCCATACCTCTTCGATATATTTTCCTTCTGCTCTTTTACCCTTTACTTGAGCCCAATCATCTTGAGTAGCAACTACTGCAATAATATCCATTGGACTGTATTTAGTATCAGTTTTAGTTAATAAATCAGGGCGCTTATATACATTAGCATCTTGTAACATTACTCCTACTTTACTGTTAACAGCTAAAAAAGTAGAACGCGACCATCCTTCTTTACCATCAATTAACTTGATTTTAAAATACTCTTTTTTAGAAACAGAATCCAATGTAGACTCGCCTGTGAAATAAACCTTCTCTCCTAAACTCATAGAAGTAACCCACTTCCCTTTTGCGTTTGGTGTTTCTCTAACAGATAATTTGTCTAAAACACAAATAGCATCTCCGCTTTTGTCTTCAGCTTCTGTAGTCGAAGTTTCCTCAGTTTTAACTTCAGTTGATTGTTCTTCAGTAGTTTTGTCTGATTTTCCACCTTCTGCTTTACAGCTTACAAACATTGTTGAAAGTGAAACGATAGCAATGATTATTTTTTTCATTTTAAATTGATTTTGATAACAAATATATAATTAAATAATTAAGTTAATTTTTAGCAAAATGTAAAGTTTTCCAGTTCTTTTGTTCTTATTGAGCCTTTACTAACTTATCACCAATTGCGCAATCTAAACATCTTTTGGCATCACAATACCTATTTTTTAATTGTAATAAAGATTGAGAAGTATAACTATTATCACACCTAACTCTAAGTTTCTCAAAATTACTGATTATCGAATTTCTCTCTGGTTTTAATGACTTCACTAAACTCAATAACTCTTCTTCTTTCAGAATTCCCTTACTTTTAAAATAAACGTATTTTAACGGAATAATTGTATTTATAATTACCAAGTCTATAAATGATTTTGACAACTTTTTAGAGGACTTCTTGGATTCTTTTTCAAAGGTGTAATGGGATTTCCAAAACAGGTGAACTTTAATATCAAAAAGGTCATAAAAAAAATCAACATTATCGCTTTTTAATACTTCAGCAAATAAATTCTGATGTTTACTGTATAAAGCTGATAACTGAGCAACTCTAATCGTAGGAAAATTACTGGGTCTCATTCTAAAGAATTGAAAATACTCTTTTTTTAGAGGTTTCAATTGATACTTATGCTTCAGATATTGATATTCATTTTTTAAATTCTTGTAAAAGAAAATATCTACATCATCTTTCAAAAATCCTCCCTGACCAAATAATAAAGCAGAAATTTCAACTTCTTTATGTCTAACCTTCCGTAAAACGGAAAAACTAAAAGATTGAGATAGTTTTAAAAATGCTTCGCTATTTACTTTAAGACCAAAATTCTTAGCTAACATTTGAAATAAAACAGCCTCATAATCATTATTGGTTCTACTCAATAATTCTAGTATAAACTTAGATTTTTGTTCTAATCGTTCAAAGAACAATCGTTCTATCCAATTTTCTAATGTAAAAGAATTTACTTTAGAAATTTGTTTTCCACAAGGAATCCAGTTTGAATTTTGGTAGACCAAAGATTGATAGTTCTTTAAAATATTTCCATCGACTTTATCATTCAATTCTAGCGTTGGAATAGGCTTATTATTTTTCATAAACACCTCTGCATCGTTTTCCCAAACTACATGCAATATAACAGCATCATAATTAGAATCCGTTTCATGTTGATGTACATACCAATCAGAAGATTTTACATGTATTTCAATATTACCATACCATAATTGATTATCAATTTGAATTTTAGCATTTAAGAAATCAGGTCCAGAATTTGTATTGTATACTCCACAGTTTATGATAGTAATTTTTTCATTTTCGGTGGAATATAATTTGGTTTGATGCAACAGTTTATACTGCCACACATAGTGCAGAAATTTTTCTTTCATAGCTTTTTTTTCTTCAATTTTTTCCAGGTCAATTTATAAAAAAAATGTTAAACCTAATCCTTATTAAAACTAGGTATAACTCATTATCAAATCATCTTAAGAGAGTTACCTATTGGGTAAGATTTTACATATCGTCGTATAAGTTTTTTCAATAGTTAACTTCTTTTAAAACCTGTATATATACTTAATTTTGTCTCAAATTAGATCAATGAATACAATTGAAAGTTTACAATGGCGATATGCTGTTAAAAAATTTGACGAAAATAAATCCTTAACTGAAGAGCAAATAACAACACTAAAAGAAGCTTTTAATTTAACTGCAACTTCTTACGGTTTGCAGCCAATTACATTAGTGGTTGTTCAGAATAAAGAAATTCAAAAGCAATTAGTTGAACATAGTTGGAATCAACAACAAGTATTGCAAGCCTCTCATGTTTTAGTATTATGTATCCCAGCAGAATATACTGAAAGAGAAGTAGAACATTATTTTAATCTTGTAAAAGAAATAAGAAACACTCCAGATGAAATTTTAAATCCGTTTAAAGAATTTCTTATGGGTAGTTTCAAACAAAAATCACAAGAAGAATTATACGCTTGGAATAAGAATCAAGCCTACATCGCATTAGGAAATTTAATGACGGTTTGTGCTTTAGAAAAAATAGATTCTTGTCCGATGGAAGGGTTTGTTCCTGAAAAATATGATGAAGTTTTAGATCTTGCTTCAAAAAATTTAAGATCTGTATTAGTAATGCCAGTAGGATATAGAGCTGAAGATGACTTTATGAAAGACTTGAAAAAAGTTCGTAAAGAGACAGATGAAACGGTATTACATATTAGCTAAGACTTAATTGGGGGATTATGTATATAAGGGCGTTGATAACTGAAATTATCTTCAGCCCTTTTTTTATTTTATATTAGTGGCAGAAAAAATTATTAGATGCAACCACTATATATTTTACTTCTTATTATTGGATACTTCAGTGTATTAGTTTTAATCTCTTATATCACAGGAAAATCCGCAAATAATCAAACCTTTTTTAAAGCCAATAATTCATCACCTTGGTACTTAGTTGCCTTCGGAATGATTGGTGCTTCTTTATCTGGAGTTACCTTTATTTCTGTTCCTGGATGGATAGAAGCTCAACAAATGAGCTATATGCAAATGGTTTTAGGATATATTGTTGGTTATGCTGTAATCGGGTTAGTATTACTTCCACTCTACTATAAATTAAACCTGACTTCTATTTACACCTACTTAGAAGATAGATTTGGAAAATCATCATATAAAACTGGAGCTTCTTTCTTTTTAATTTCAAGAATCATTGGAGCTGCTTTTAGATTATTTTTAGTTGCAAACGTTTTACAACTTATTCTTTTTGATGCCTACGGAATTCCTTTTTGGGTGACGGTTACGATAACTATTCTATTAATTTGGTTATACACTTTTAAAGGAGGAATAAAAACAATTGTTTGGACAGATACTTTGCAAACTTTATTCATGTTGATTGCTGTTGGAGTTTGTATTATAATGATAAAAGATGCCCTAGAAATTGATAGCTTGTTGGGTTATATCTCGGAAAACAAACTATCAAAAGTTTTCTTTTTTGAAGATGTAAATGCTGGAAACTACTTTTGGAAGCAATTTTTCTCTGGAGCTTTTATTGCAATTGTAATGACAGGTTTAGATCAGGATATGATGCAAAAAAACCTAACCTGTAGAAATTTAAAAGATGCTCAGAAAAACATGTTTTGGTTCACCATTGTTTTAGTGATTGTAAACTTTTTCTTCTTAGCCTTAGGGGTATTACTAACTGATTACGCTACTGCAAACGAAATCAATGCACATAAAGACAATTTATTTCCAACAATAGCTATGAGTGGTGAATTAGGATTAGCCACTTCTCTATTCTTTTTACTTGGATTAATAGCAGCAGCGTATTCTAGTGCTGATAGTGCTTTAACTTCATTAACAACTTCTTTTAGTATTGACATTTTGGAAATTGATAAAAAAGATAACGAAGAAGAGAAAGAACAAACAAGAAAGAAAATTCATATTCTATTTTCATTAATACTTATTGCGACTATTCTAATATTTAAATATTTTATTGCAGACGCTAGTGTAATCGCTAAGATATTTCAGTTTGCTGGTTATACTTACGGACCATTATTAGGATTATATGCTTTTGGCTTATTCACAAAACTTAATGTTAAAGATAAATTGGTTCCTATAATTTGTATCCTTGCTCCTATCCTTACATTTTTAATTAGTACTTATACAAAAAAGAGCTTAGGTTTTGATTTTGGATTTTTCGTACTAATTTTAAACGGAGCATTAACATTTTTAGGCTTATATTTAATCAAAAGAAAATAATAAATGACGAGTAAAAATCTTCGTTTTATTGGACTTAGTTTGCTTACAATAGTAACACTAGCAATTGTGTATTCAGGTCATTTTGATAATGGGTTTTACTTCGATGATAAGCATACCATCGTAAATAATAACTCCATAAAAACGATTGAGATTGTAGACTTCTTCACTGATTCAAAAACATTCAGTTCGTTACCAGGAAATCAAACGTATCGACCATTAACTACTTTGGAAAACGCAACGGATTATGTTATCGGAGGAGGATTAAATCCTAAAGTATTTCACTCTCATATTTTTACTATTTATATATTTCTTGGAATAGCAATTTACTTCCTAGCTTTACTTCTTTTAAGAAGAAATCAATCCTCAAATTACAACCAATATATCGCTTTACTCATAAGCGCTATGTTTTGTTTTTTATGTGCAAATACACAAACTGTAAATTATATTATTCAAAGAGCAGAAATTACAGCTGCTTTATTCGTTGTACTAGGCTTAATTTTTTATATCCATAATGGATTTTTACGAAAGACATATTTATATTTAATTTTTCCTTTCATTGGTTTCTTTGCCAAGGAAATGGCTTTTATTTTTCCTTTTTTACTTTTTGTTTATATACTCATACTAGAAGAAAAGGTTTATATATTCAATTTAAAATCATCAGAAAATATAAAAGGAATACTAAATACCATCAAAAAGACAGTTCCTGCTTTCGCTGTAATGTTCTTGTTTTATTTCTTGGTGTACAAACCTGCCGTTGCAAACAATTATGTTACTGCAAATAGTAGCGCATTTAACTACTTTATAACGCAACCTATGGCAATTGCGCATTATATGGTTTCGTATTTTTTTCCTTATAATCTATCTCTAGATTCTGACTGGACAGCATATGGATCTATAGCTGATTATAGAGTAATTCTTGGTTTTTTAATCCATTTTGTGATTTTATTTTTTACCCTAAAAGTTAGTAACAAAAAAAACTTGCGCTTATTCTCCTTTGGAATTCTTTGGTTTTACGTAGCACTAATTCCTAGTTCCTCTATCATTCCTTTGTCAGAGGTAATGAATAATCATAGAGCTTTTTTAGCTTACATAGGATTAACTATTGCAGTAGTTTCTATACTTTACAATCTTTACATAAAACTTCAAAACAACAGTTCAATAAAAAAAGTTAATCTTTTAGTTTATGCTTTTCTTTTTATTTTCTTCAGTGGAAATATTTATGGAATCATTGAACGAAATAAAGTTTGGGATAATGAATATTCATTATGGAAAGACAACGCCATTAAAAGTCCTAATAATGGTAGAGGATTAATGAATTTAGGAGTGATATTAATGAGAAATGGTAAGTTTGATGAAGCAGAAAAAAACTTTAAAAAAGCTATAAAAATAGTTCCAAACTATCACTACTTGCATGTTAATCTGGCTATAATAGAAAATCAAAAAGGAAATACAATTGAAGCAGAAAAGTATTTAAAACAGGCAGAAAATATAAAATCTGATTACATGACTTTATACTTTTATGCTGATTTTCTAAAAAAGAACAATAGACTGAAAGAAGCTGAGCAAAAATTATTGAATTCAATAAGACTTTCTGATACCTATCCGAAAAGTTTACATTTACTTTTAGATATTTATCAGGAAACGAAACAATACGAAAAACTTAAAAACCTCAGCGAGGCAATACTTCTAAAAGACCCTACTAACAAAAAGGCGTTAACATCTTTAGATAATGTAAAAGGCAAACTAAAAGAGATTAACAGCTTAAAAGCTAAAATTAAATCAGATCCAAGCTCTGAGGATTATTTAAACCTAAGTCTATTGTATTACAATTCTAAGAACTATAAAGAAGCTAAAAAAGCTAGTTTAGAAGCTCTCAAATTAAATCCTAATTATGCCGAAGCATATAATAATCTTGGAATTGCTAACTTTATGCTGAACGATTATAATGGAGCCCTTAATGCTTACACTAAAGCTATAGAATTAAAACCTGATTATACTTTAGCGAAAAATAACCTTTTGAATACTGAAAACTCAAAATCTAAAATGAGAGATTTTCATATTAATGAAAGTTTAGTTTTTTACAATAATGGTAATTATAAGGAATGTATTAACTCAGCTAAAAAATCAATTGAGATTGAACCAACTTCTGTAGCATACAATAATATATGCACAGCATATAATCAATTAGAAAAATATAAAGAAGCTCTGAAAGCTTGTGAAAAAGCACTTCTTCTGAATAAAAATAACAAAACTGCACAAGGGAATCTCAATTTCGCCAAGAATAAATTAAAGTAATAGAATGATTCAACGATTTTTAAAACTTTCACCAATTAAATTATTAGGATTCTTAATCATTTTAATAATTCTTGCTTATTCTAATCATTTTAATAATAGTTTTAACCTTGATGATAAACACACCATTTCCTTGAACGAAGCATTAGGTGATTTTGACATCAAAGCTTATTTTACAGATGCTGGTACTTTTAGCGCTTATCCTGCTCATAAGGTTTATAGACCAGTTACAACCTTAGAAAACGCTATAGATTATAATATAGCTGGAGGACTTTCTCCAATTCCTTTTCATATTCACATATTACTTGTTTTTATTGGCACTTGTATATTAATATATCTACTAACTAATACTATCCTAAAACATTACTTTAATTACTCAGAGTATCATGCCAAGGTATTTTCCTTTTGCGTTGTAGCATTTTTTGGATTAGCTAAAGCAAATTCCGAAACTGTAAATTATATTATTCAAAGAGCAGAAATAACCTCTGCTTTTTTTATTCTTTTAGGGTTACTAACCTACATTAAGGGAGGTATATGGAAATCAAAATATTTGTATTTAATTTTTCCCATAATGGGTTTTATGTCTAAAGAAATGGGTTTTGTATTTGCTCCCCTCCTTTTTATTTACATTATATTATTTGAAGAAAACATTGAAACGAAATCAATAGCTAAGAAAAGTGAGTTACTGAAAATATTCTCAGCAATTAAGAAAGTTTTACCGGCATTTATAATTACTGTGCTATACTACTTTTTTTATAAGTATATGAGTAATCTGTATCACGGTAGTGACAAAACTTATGAATATTTCATTACCCAACCTATGGTAATCTCTTATTATTTATATAGTTATTTTTTCCCTTTCGACTTGTCTACTATTCCAGACTGGAAATTATATCCAAGCATATTTAATTATAAAAGTATAATAGGTTTTCTTATAATATTCTTTTTCTTATTCATTATTGTAATTACATCTTTTAAGAAAAAAACAAAATTAATTGCATTTGGTCTATCTTGGTTTTTCATTAGTCTCTTACCATCTTCCTCTATAATTGCTTTTGCTGAAACCGCTAATTCTCATAGGGCTTTTATACCTTATATAGGATTAACTATTGCTTTTATCGCTAGCTTAAATGTATTAAGACAATATCTTTTACAGTTTTATGCAAAAGAAGTTATTACAAAAATTGGATTCACACTTTTTTCTATATTAATTCTAACTAATGCTTATGGAACTTATCAAAGGAATAAAGTTTGGCTTAGTTATGAATCTTTATGGCTGGAAATTTTTAAGGACAATCCTACAGAACAAACAGCTTCAAATAATGTTGCTAAAATTCACATGAAAAAAGGTGAATTTGCTAAGGCGAAAGAACTCCTGACAAAAGGTATAAAGTCAAATCCTTATTATTCTTCTTTTTATATAAACCTAGCTATTATTCTGAACATTGAAGGCAATATTGTTGAAGCAGAAAAGAATTTTATAAAGGCTACCACTTTAAAGCATAGTTTGTATGAAAACCCCGAAGCATATTATCAATATGGTAAATTTCTTTTCAAACACCATCGATTAAATGAAGCTATTAAAATTTTAGAAATCGCAATTCAAAAGTCGCCTCCTGGTTTTCCTATAAAAAACAGCGAAGAGTTATTAATGGAGGCTTATCACAAGACAGAAAGTTGGGATAAATTACAACAATCAGTATCAAAATCTAAAAACTCAAAATTGATAGATCGGTACACTTCTATTGTAAAGGACAAAAAAACGATATTCAAAATTGAATTAGAACAAATTAACAAACAACCTAGTAAAGAAAGCTATCTCCAATTAAGCATAAAAAACATTAAAATTAAAAAATACAAAGAAGCGATTACTGCCGCTAAAAAGGCGTTAGAATTAGATAACAACTACAGTGTTGCATACAATAACATGGGGTTTGCCTATTTTTCGTTGAATAACTTTGACTGGGCGATACAAGCTTACAATAGGGCTATCAAAATTAACCCAAACTATGTCTTAGCAAAAAACAATTTGAATATTGCTATTGCTTACAAAGACACTTTTGAAAATCCGTTCAACACACCCAAATCGTTATATCTAAATGAGGAGGATTATATTAAAATTGGTTTACTAAATTATAGCAAAGGACAATACCAATATTGTATTCAAAATAATGTAAAATCAATAGAAATCAAACCTACATCTATTGCTTACAATAATATTTGCACCTGTTATAATCAGTTAAAAGAATTTAAAAAAGCAGAAGAAGCTTGTAAAAAAGCTATTGATTTAAACCCTAATAATAACTTGGCTAAAAACAACTTAAAAGTAGCTATAGAAAACAAATAAAGAATGTCTAGTGAATTCAATAAAATAGCTAATTATCTCTTCAGTATTGATAATGTTCCTGTTGAATTAGGAATGCATTATGAAAAGGCAATACAAGAAAAGAACACACAACTTTCTGGTTATGAACAAAAGGCCTGGAATAGAATGTTAAAAAGTAAATTTTTTTTCGGTATTTACGATAGTGGTTTTAGCCTTTCACAACCCGATTCTAATGTTCGAAAAAAGATTTTTATTGCTTTAGCTATATTGGAAGCAAACGAACATTATCACAAGTACTTTATAAATGAAAAATCATTGTTAAGTGATTTTTTACAACTAACTTATAAAGTTCCATTAGCGCTTATTCAAGCATTATTAGGAATTATTTTAATCCGATTCAAACTATGATGAATACCTCTAAAATATTTGATTATATCGTAGTTGGATCTGGATGTACCGGAGTTCAATCTGCACAAACACTTTTAGAAAATGGTGCTCAAGTATTAATGTTGGATGTTGGAAATGAAGATGAATCTGGTATTAACTTTCCTAATAAAAATTTTCTAAATATTCGTAAGGAAAATACAAATCAAACGGAATTATTTTTAGGTAAAAATTATATCGGTATTCCTTGGGGTGAATTAAAACCTGGTTACCATCTTACTCCTTCTAGAAAATATGTTATTAGAGATACTGAAGAGCTAGCTCCTTATACATCGAACGAATTTGAAGTATTCGAAAGTTTTGCAAAAGGAGGATTAGGAACTGCTTGGGGAACTGGTTCTTATTTATTTACGAAAGAAGAATTAGAAAAATCGGGATTATCTCCAGATGAAATGGATTCAGCCTATAAAACAATGTTTGAAAGGATTGGAATCACCGAAGGGAATCATGCCAATAATTATCCTGAAGAAGTTCCACTTGAAACCGACAAGAGCATTCAAAAAATTCAAAAATCATATCATAAAAACCAGAAATATTTCAATACCAAAGAAATTCACTTAAAACGTACTCCTTTAGCTGTAATTAGTTCACCAAAAGAAAATAGAAAAGCGTATGAGTATAATGATATGGATTTTTGGCACGACAACAATAAATCAGCCTATAGACCTTGGATTACACTTAATGAGCTTAAAAACAATAAGAACTTTTCATATGTAAACAATGCATATGTCTATGGATATAAAGAGGTAGAAAATCAGATAGAAGTTACAATCATTCATACAAAAACTCAAGAAAAAGTAGTTTATTTCTGTAAAAAACTAATGTTAGGAGCTTCGGTATTTGGAACAACTAGAATCGTGCTTAGGTCAACAAATAATTATAACAAGAAACTAAGTTTATTATGTAACTCCTACTTC
This sequence comes from Tenacibaculum sp. 190524A05c, assembly GCF_964036595.1. Lineage (NCBI taxonomy): Bacteria > Pseudomonadati > Bacteroidota > Flavobacteriia > Flavobacteriales > Flavobacteriaceae > Tenacibaculum > Tenacibaculum platacis. The sequence goes on from NZ_OZ038523.1 coordinate 1,562,411, forward strand.
TATATTCCTTGTATTAATCTAAAAATGTTAGGTAAACTTAACTCAAAAAAGAAAATAGGTTTATCTCAACTCACCTTATATATCAAAAATAAAAAGCATTTAGAGATCGCTAATTTCTTTACTTATAGATCTCTTTTACTCTTTAAACTGGTGAAAGAATCTCCTTTGAATATTAAGGTCTCGCGTTTATTATTTAAGTTTTTGCATTCGAGTATTGTTATTGTTGGATTTCATATTTCCAAAACTCAAAATCATACAGATCAACTTATTCTAGAAAAAGATGACACAACAATTACGAATGATAAACTACGGTTCATTACCACTGAAAACAACGAAGAAAAGACTCAGGAAAAAGGACTGATAAAGCGTCTAAAAAAAATACTTTTTAAATTAAAATGTATTCCTTTAAAAGTAATTCAAACACCCAAAGGTTCTAGTATACATTATGCAGGAACATTACCTTTTTCGAATGATGAAAAACCACTAACAACGAATTTAAATGGTAAACTTTCTGGAAGCAATAATGTTTATATTATAGATGCTTCTTCCTTTACATTTTTACCAGCAAAGGGTGTTACCTTAACGGCAATGGCAAATGCGCATCGTGTTAGTTTAAAATCACTAGAAAATGACTAAAAAAATTATTATTACAGGAACTTCCGGATATGTTGGCAAAGCATTACTGGAACATTTTTCTAGTTTAGAAAATTACTTCATCTATGCGTTTCAAAGAAAAATACCAAAAGAGACAACTAAAAATGTTTCTTATGTAGAATATCACTTAGAACAAGAGTTAAACGATTCTGATTTTAAAGATATTGATATCCTAATTCATTGTGCATACAAACCTCTTTTATCAAATAATGAAGAGGATATCAATTTTAGCGGAACAAAAAAGTTAATTGAAAAGTGTAGAACTCATAATATTAAAATCATTTTTCTCTCAACGGTTTCAGCACAAGAACATATAACTTCAAGATATGCTGTTTCTAAAATGAGTATTGAAAAGTTATTAGATATACAAAAAGATGTAATACTGAAATTAGGATTGGTAATTGGTAATGGTGGATTATTTATGAAGATGTTTTCTTTCATCAAAAAAATACCATTTGTACCAATATTCGATAATGGTGTTCAAAAGTTACAATACATTAGTTTAATTGATGTATGTAAAATATGTTCTTTGATAATCGACGATTTTAAAGTGGGAAATTATGTTATTGTAAAAAAAGAAACACTTACCATGAAACTATTCTATAAGAAAATAGCCAATCATCTAGGTAAAAAACGTTTCTTTATAAGTATTTCAACTTCATTTTTGTTAAGATTATTAGGTTTCACACAGTCAATCGGATTAAAACTCCCTGTTTCTACAGAAAACTTAAAAGGATTAAAAAACATGACTTCATTACCTCAACATTTAATTACAGAAATTACTGATGCAGATTTGAGAGATTTTGATGAAAGTTTACTTACTTTTAAGAAATAATTCAATCATTACATGGAGTTATCAATTGTTATTCCAGCTTACAACGAAAGCGAAAGTATAGAACCAGTATTAAATTCAATCAAAGAGTTTATACAAAATAGACCTTACGAGGTTATTATTGTAAATGATGGTTCAAAAGATAATTCATTATCTATTTTACAAAAATTGAATAGTAGTAATTGGTTTACTATTGTGAATAACAAAGTAAACAAGGGTTATGGAGGAGCCATTAAAGAAGGAATTAAGAAAGCTAAAAGTGAATTTGTTGTAACCATTGATGCTGATGGTCAACACAACCTAGAAGATATTGACAAGCTATTTCATAAACTAAAAGAAGAAGATGCTGATATGATTGTTGGCGCAAGAGACGACAATGCTTCTAGTTTATATCGAAGAGTTGGAAAAAACCTAATACGTTTTATTGCTAAAAAACTAATGCCTATTCATATTAGAGATCTAAACTCGGGTATGAAAGTTTACAATACAAAATTGGCAAAGAAATACATGAGTCATTGTCCTAACTCAATGGCTTACAGTGATACGATTACGTTATTTTTTATACAAACTAGAAACCTTGTTATTGAAGAACCTATAAGTATCAATCAAAGAATAGCAGGAGAAAGTACCATAAATTACAAAACAGCAATTACTACAGTTATTGAAATAGTGAATCTAGTAATGCTATTTAATCCTTTGAAAATATTTTTCCGAATAGGTATTCCAACAATTTTGTTAGGTATTATTTGGGGACTTTTCCGTTGGTTTGTTGTACGAGACGGATTAAGTACTGGTGCTTTACTTGCAATTATTACAGGACTACTTTTATTATTTCTTGGTCTAATTGCTGAGTCTATCCGAAAATTAAGAATGTCATTATTAGAATCTGAAGAATAAACAACTACAATTTAATGAATCAAAAAGATATTATCGAAAAATTCAATCTTCAAAAACATCCTGAAGGTGGTTATTTCAAAGAAACTTATCGCAGTACTGGAAGTATTAAGAATGAGAATTTAGGTTCCATTTTCGAAGGTGATCGTAACTTTTCTACTGGAATTTATTTCTTATTAACTTCAGATAGTTTTTCGGCATTTCATAAAATTAATCAAGATGAAATGTGGCATTTCTACGCTGGAACAACATTAAAACTACATATGATTTCACCTGATGGAGATTATTCTTATGTTTTAATTGGAAATGATATTATTAACAATGAAGTTCCTCAATTTGTAGTTCCTGCTCAATATTGGTTTGCCGCAGAAGTTGTTAAAGAAAGCTCTTTTTCTTTTACGGGATGTACTGTTGCTCCTGGATTTGATTTTAAAGACTTTGTGTTACCCGAAAGAAAAACCTTGATTGAAATTTTCCCTCAGCATGCTGAAATTATAACTCGACTTACGCATTCCTAGTCTCACGGTTTTATTACTCTATTTATTTTATCTAATTGTTTAGGTTGGTATATTTTTTGATTCATAAATGATATCAAATTATAATACTAAATAACCTAAACTACTATGATTAAGAAATTCATTTACATTACTTTTTTACTTTTTTGTGCTAATGTTTTAACTGCACAAAAGATAAAATTACTCAATGGTAACGTGTATTTAAATAACGAAGTAATTATGAAATATGAAAGACGAAATTTTAATTCAGAATTAAAACTATTCTCTCTAGATACCAATGAAGAGATTGCTGATTTTGTTGAATATAGCAGTAGAATTCATATTAATGGAGGATTTAAAAAACTTTATTTCACTAAACAAAACTTCAAAATTGAATCTACTCGATTAAAATCTCGCGGATGGAAATACACTATTAAAGTTCTTCTTGAAGAAAATGTCATTAGTTCTAAAGGAAAAATAGTTCCTAAAAACTTTAAGAGATTCTCTGATAAATACCACGAAAATTTAAACGAAATGATTGATGTTATACAAACTCCAAATTGTAATTAAAATATTCAATCATATTTAACGCAACCTTTTAAACCAGTTTTCATCTTTTTAGTATAAAATCAATTAAAAATGAAAATTCGTATTTATTCAACTATCGGTCTTATTTCAATTTTATTAGCAACTTTAATGATGAGCTGTTCTAATGAAGATGAGATTTTTAATAACTCAAAATTAGAAGGATATTGGAAAGTGGTCTATTATATTGAAAACGGAAATAAAATTACTACAGAGGATCATCCAACTTGGCCAGAGTTTAATAATGGTGAAATTACTCTAAACTTCATGCATTCTGATGTGGAAAATAATAGAGGGAGTATTTCAGGAAAGACAGTTACGAATAGTATAAATGGAACTTACACCATAAAGGAAAACAATAAGATAAGTTTCTCAGTGTTTACAACACTAATAAATGAACCTGAATGGACGAAATTGTTTAAAATAAATCAAGTTGAAAATTACGCAATGGGAAATCATCAATTACTATTGAATTATGATAATACTTCTATCGTTTTAGAAAGGATAAGTTTTGTAAATAAAAAATCCTAAGTTTAAAACTTAGGATTTTTATTTATCTATAGAACCCAATACACGCCCCATAAACTTATTAAGAGCTTCTTTCTTTGGTGTTCCTTCTTTCACCATTTTATCAACTTCAAGAGCTCCGTACATATTGGAAATCAATTCTCCAATAACATCGAGTTCTTCATCCTTTAATGATGGAACTTCAGTTAAAGCTTCTAAAGTTTCAATGGTCTCAATAATATAATCTTGATCATTCTCCTCTATAAAAGATGTCAAGTGTTTTATAACAGGTAATTTCATAGTTAAATTACTTCGCTTACTAATTCTTTTAAAACATCAAACTTATTTGTTTGAACTTGGTTTACAAATTTACCATCAACAAAAGTTGCGAAAGTTGGTAAATTATCTACCGTTGCTAATTGTCTGCTTTCTGGAAACTTCTCAGCATCCGCAAGAATGAAAGAAACGTTCTCATTTTCTGTAGCTAACTTTTTGAATTTAGGCTTCATAATTCTACAGTTTCCACACCATGTTGCAGAATATTGTACAACTACTTTCTTGTTTTCAGCTACGATATTCTCTAAATTATCTTGATTTAATTCTTGTACCATAATTAAAATTGATTGTTAAAAAGAAAAAGCACAGAAAACTGTGCTTTCCCTATTTGTATCTATAAATTAGTTTACAGCTAAGTACTCAGCAGTTGCTTTAGCATTAGGTTGCATTGCAGCTTTACCTTCTTCCCAGTTTGCTGGACATACTTCACCTTTTTCTTGTACGTGAGTATAAGCATCGATTAAACGTAAGTATTCATTCACGTTACGTCCGATTGGCATGTGGTTTACTCCTTCGTGTACAACTGTACCTTCTTCGTCAATAATATATGTAGCTCTGTACGTTACGTTATCTCCTTCTACTTGAACAGTTCCAGTAGCCTCATCGTAAGTCTCGTTAGAAATATCTAAAATTCCTAAAATAGAAGATAAGTTTCTGTTGCTATCAGCTAATAATGGATAAGTAACTCCTTCGATTCCTCCATTATCTTTAGATTGGTTTAACCAAGCAAAGTGTACTTCTGGAGTATCACATGAAGCTCCGATTACGATAGTGTTTCTTTTTTCGAACTCTGGTAATGCAGCTTGAAAAGCATGTAATTCCGTAGGACATACGAAAGTAAAATCTTTTGGATACCAAAATAATACTACTTTCTTCTTGTTATTTACTGCTTCTTCTAAAACATTTAACTTAAACGTATCTCCCATTTCGTTCATTGCGTCTACGTTTAAATTTGGAAATTTCTTACCAACTAATGTTGCCATTCTTTAATTTTTTAAATTGAGTTAATATTTACATTGTTCTTCAAAAACAGCTGCAAAAGTATAGTCTTAGAATTATATTTCAAGACAAATTCTACATGAAATACTTATCTCATCATAAGAAAATTCAATACCATCGAATCCGCATTTATTGTATCTTTATAAGAGACTATAAAACAACCAAATAAACCACTTGAATAGCTTTAAACTATTTTAAAATAAAATATATAGATAAAAACAATTCATGGTTTTATTGTAGTTTTGAAGCACGAACTAACATAAAATTCTATAACAATGAATCACAGTAACAACCACTCAGGCGATATCTCTAAATGTCCTTTTCACAGCGCACAAAAAAAACCTGCTGGAGGAGGAACTACGAATAGAGATTGGTGGCCGAATGAATTAAAATTAAATATACTAAGACAAAATGCTACAAAGAACGATCCTATGGGAGAAGACTTTAATTATGCAGAAGCATTTAATAGTATAGATTACGCAGCATTAAAACAAGATGTTATTGATTTAATGACAGATTCTCAAGATTGGTGGCCTGCAGATTATGGTCATTATGGAGGATTCATGATTCGTATGGCTTGGCACAGTGCAGGAACTTATCGTGTTGGTGATGGTAGAGGTGGCGCTGGTTCAGGAACTCATCGTTTTGCTCCGTTAAATAGCTGGCCAGATAATGGTAATTTAGATAAAGCACGATTATTACTTTGGCCTGTAAAGAAGAAATACGGAAATAAAATTTCTTGGGCAGATTTAATGATTTTAGCAGGTAACTGCGCCCTTGAATCTATGGGATTCAAAACTTTTGGATTCGCTGGAGGAAGAGAAGATGTTTGGGAGCCAGAACAAGATATTTACTGGGGAAGTGAAAACCAATGGTTAGGTAATGATGATCGTTATGATACAAGTGATGGTGAATTAGAAGGTCATTTAGGTGCGGTTCATATGGGATTAATTTATGTAAACCCAGAAGGACCAAATGGAGAACCAGATCCATTAAAATCTGCACATGACATCAAGATTACCTTTGGAAGAATGGCAATGAACGATGAAGAAACCGTAGCATTAGTTGCGGGAGGTCATACATTTGGTAAAGCTCATGGAGCGGCTGATCCTGATAAATACGTTGGTGTTGAACCACATGGAGCTTCTATCGAACAAATGAGTACAGGATGGAAAAACTCATATCAAAGTGGAGTTTTAGATGATACAATTACTAGTGGATTAGAAGGTGCATGGACACCAAATCCTACACAATGGGATCATGATTATTTCGATGTATTATTAAACTACGACTGGGAATTAACTAAAAGTCCAGCCGGAGCTCATCAGTGGACTCCTACTGCAGCTTCAAATGCAAGAATGGCTCCAAAAGCAGGAAACGCTAATGAAAAACAAGCTTTAATGATGTCTACTGCAGATATGGCTTTAAAAATGGATCCTGTTTACCGTGAAATATCTGAACGTTTCCATAAAGATCATGCCGCTTTCGAAGATGCATTTGCAAGAGCTTGGTTTAAATTAACGCATCGTGATATGGGCCCAATCGATCGTTATTTAGGACCTGAAGTTCCGAGTGAAGAATTAATCTGGCAAGACCCAATTCCAAAAGTAAATTACACTTTAAGTGCTTCTGATATTGATTCGTTAAAGAAAATGATTGGCGCTTCTGGATTAACAGTTTCTGAATTAGTAAAAACAGCTTGGGCTTCTGCCTCTACATTTAGAGGATCAGACAAGCGTGGTGGTGCAAACGGAGCAAGAATTCGACTAGAGCCACAAAGAAACTGGGAAGTAAATAATCCTGCTGAATTAAATAAAGTATTAACAGTTTTAGAAGGAATTCAAAAAGAATTTAGTGGAACTGTATCCATAGCAGATTTAATTGTACTTGCTGGTAATGTTGGTGTTGAAGAAGCGGCAAGAAAAGCTGGTCATGATATTACTGTTCCATTTTCTCAAGGAAGAGGTGATGCATCTCAAGAACAAACAGATTTAGAATCATTCAGCCATTTAGAACCTTTAGCAGATGGGTTTAGAAATTATATGAGTCCAAAATTAGCTAATGTGGCTGCTGAAGATTTACTTGTGGATCGTGCAAACTTACTTACACTTTCTATTCCTGAAATGACAGTTTTAGTTGGAGGATTAAGAGTTTTAGGGGCCAACTATGATGGATCTAATCATGGTGTATTTACAGATAACGTTGGAAGTTTAACAAATGATTTCTTCAGTAATATTTTAGATTTCTCAATTACTTGGAGTGCTACTTCTTCAGAAGAAACTGCTTTTGACGGTAGAGATAGAAAAACATTTGCTACGAAATTTACGGGTACTAGAGCAGATTTAATTTTTGGTTCAAATACGGAATTAAGAGCTATTTGTGAAGTTTACGGTGCCAATGACGGGCAACAACGCTTCGTAAATGATTTTGTAAAAGCTTGGAGCAAAGTAATGGACTTAGATCGATTTGATTTGTAGATCTTAAAGTCAAATATCATTATAAAGATAAAATGTCGGAGAAATCTCCGACATTTTTCAATTCAAACTAAAAAAATCATGTGGAAAAACATGTTCTACATCAGTGAAGACACTTTCACTTTTATCGTAAATTTTCCCACTTACTTTTATTGGATCAAGTCCTGACTTATCCAAAATTTCCTGAATTTCCTTTATCTTACTTCTAAGATAACCATTCAGTAATGAGTCTTGACAATAGGACGATTGCCAAAACACATTTTTAAAATTTCTTTGTATTTCAATGGAATCATAAATTTCATTCACTCCTTTTATCTGAGAAAACTCTTTATCCCCAATTGCATCAAGAATGATTCTATTGTCATTAGAGATTACAATTCGTACTTCTGAAATACTTTTATTAACGATTAGATCTTTTAAAGAATCTATTACCTTATCATTAAGTTGAATAGCATTTCCCAGTGAAGTATAAAAATAATTCTCTGAATTAGATGAATGATTTATGATACACTCCATTGCGTCTGTTGGACACACGAAATACAAAGGTTTTTGCATTATACTGCAGGAATAGTGTAAGGAAAAGACGAATGGTGTACATCTATTTTTAATGCTCCATCAACCGACTTATAACCAAAGGTATACTCAACTTTTGCTTCATTTCCATCCAAATCAGTAAAAAAATAATTACCCATTGCAATCGCTCGGTCTCCTTCTAATATAATATCAGAATTTTCAAACCTTACTTTAGTCCATGGCTGAATTGCAAACCCTTTATCTTCATTACATGCTCTTTTATCACCTGCAATGAAATAGGATTCTGCATGCTTTTTGGCTGGTCTAAACTGCTCGATAGCACACTTTGTAGGTTTGAATAATACTGTACCTTTATCAAAGTAATAAAGTTTATCTAAAAATGCGCTAGTAAAGTCTTCACATTCTGATCTCTCTTCTTTCAAAGATCCTATTTTCACAACTCCATTTCCCCATTCCTTTTGGGCCTCTAATACTTGTTCTTTTGTTATCATTTTTAAAGTTATTGGTTTTAAATTTTAATAAATATTAATTGATACAATTTAATTAATGCCACACAGTTGCAAAATAATAAATTTCTTTATAGCAACAAAGTTGCGTTTTAAATGATTTTTATATATTTGAACAGGAAACAAACCGAAAATGAAGAAAAACCTTGTAGCAATATTACTTTTACTCTCCTTTCTTTTTATTTCATGTAATAGAATTAAACCAGAAGAAAGAGTTTTAAATACTAGTGAGAATGATGCCGTATTAGTTGTGAGTATTCCAAAAGCACAATGCGCCAATTGTCAAAAAGTTGTTGAAGGAGGTCTTCAGGATTTTAATGGAGTTAAACAATCCATACTTAATCTTCATACCAAAGAAATATCGGTAGTTTATAATCCGACTTTAATTTCTTCGGATAATCTAGAAAAAAAAGTAAATGAACTTGCCGCTAATATTCCATGTAAATAAGACTATCATGAGACAGAAGTTATCCATAGCATTCTTATTTTTAGTTGTACTTTCTTTAACCTCATTTACACATCCACTAAAAGCAACTTCGTCACTTATCGCCTTTAATGCAGACAGTAAAACTATTAAAGTTGAATGTAAGGTATTTGTTGATGATTTCCTTTCGAGTTTAGGAAGAGACATGAATGTAAACAGATTAACGAAAAAGGACAAATCTGTTATTGAAAAATATTTTGATAATAATTATATCATCAAAGTTAATGGAAAGAAGAATCCATTGAAGTTCGATTCATCTGAATACAGTGAGTCTTTTAATTTATTAACGATAACATTTCAAGAGAGTAATTTGAATTTAAAAAAGGGAGACAAACTGCTTGTTACAAACACATTATTATTTGATGAGTTTGGTTTTTTGCAGTCGAATCGCATGGAATTGAGGTTCCCTCCTTTTTTCAAAGAGGCATATTTCGAAAGCACAAAAGTTAAAGACTCTTTTATTCACACCTTTTAATATTTATTAATGAACAATTTTAGTACTTTTTTTAATAGCGGATGGCATCATATTGTAGACATAAATGCTTATGATCATTTATTATTTGTCATGACATTATGTGCCGCTTTCAAATTAAAAGAATGGAAACAAATATTAATTATTATAACAGCATTCACTATCGGACATAGTGTAACTTTAATCGTGAGTTCCCTAGGCTTTATTCCGGATAATCCAAAAGTTATTGATTTATTAATACCTTTTACCATTATGATTACTGCCATTAGTAACATAAAAAACTATGGTAAAGAAGGTGTATTTTCAAATAGAAACGTAAAATATATTATTGCTTTAGTATTTGGATTAATTCATGGATTAGCCTTTGCGTCTAACTTTAAAGTAATGATGTTTAGCGATAATATTATAAAACCTTTATTCGCCTTTAATTTAGGTATTGAAGTAGGACAATTATTCATTGTAGCATTATTCATGCTGGCTTTATATATATATTCTAAATTCTTGAAAGGAGAACATTTAAAATGGAATGTCTTTGTTTCTGGTGCGGGATTTGGAATTGCAGCAACTATTTTTATAGGAGCGCTTCAACAATAAGAACCTATCTATTATATTAAAATAAAAATCAACCAATCAATCTAAAAATGTCTCTACACCTTCGGGTTACGAGGCATTTTTTCTTTCTAACTTATAGTTTTGTTAAATAAAAAGCAACTTAGTAGCAATAATGTAAATTATAGCTAAATTTGTCAATTTTAAGTTTTATTATAGTTATATAAAAGACCGACTAAAATCAATAAACATCAATTATTTACAATGAAAAAATTACCTGTTACCGTATTAAGTGGTTTCCTTGGCGCAGGAAAAACAACTTTACTAAATCATATTTTACACAATAAACAAGGTTTAAAAGTAGCCGTAATTGTGAATGACATGAGTGAAGTAAACATTGATGCTCAATTTATAGAAAGCGAAAATACACTTTCAAGAACTGAAGAAAAATTAGTTGAAATGTCTAATGGCTGTATCTGTTGTACACTACGCGAAGATTTAATGGTAGAAGTAGAACGATTAGCTGCTCAAAATAAATTTGACTATTTAATTATAGAAAGTACTGGAATTAGTGAACCAATTCCTGTGGCACAAACTTTTAGTTTTGAAAGTGAAGATGGTAATATTGATTTAAGTCGTTTTAGTTATGTAGATACTATGGTAACTGTAGTTGACGCATTTAACTTCTTAAAAGACTTTTCAAGTTCTGATTATTTAGTTACAAGAGAGTTGACCAATATTGAAGGTGATGATAGAACTATTGTAAATCTACTTACCGATCAAATAGAATTTGCTAATGTAATCCTACTTAATAAAACAGATTTAGTTTCTAAGGAAAACCTTGAGGAATTGAAAGCAATAATTCAAAAATTAAATCCAGAAGCTAAGATAATTATGACGGATCATTCGAATGTAGATTTGAATGAAGTTATAAACACCAATCTTTTTGATTATGAGAAAGCGGAAGCTTCTGCGGGTTGGATTAAAGAGTTAGAAAACGAACATACACCAGAAACAGAAGAATATGGTATCGGCTCTTTTGTTTTTAGAAGTACTAAACCATTTCACCCAGAACGTTTTTTACAGTATCTTAACCAAAAATTTCCTCAAAACATCATTAGAAGCAAGGGATTATTCTGGTTAGCATCTCGAAAAAATCAAGCTTTAATATGGAGTTCTGCAGGTGGATCATGTAAGGCAGATAATGCTGGAGTTTGGTGGGCAAGTATGCCTTTTGCTGAACGAATTAATTATGCTGCATTCATGGAAAACCGGGAACAAATCGAAGGAAATTGGGATACAGAATTTGGTGACCGAAAAATAGAACTTGTTTTTATTGGTCAAGGAATCCAAAAAGAAGAAATGATTGATGATTTAAATGATTGCTTACTCACAGATGAGGAAGTAGAATTATGGAAAACTCAATTATTCCCGCAAGAAGATCAATGGCCAATTCAATATGCCTAATTAAAGTAAAATTATAAATGATTCGAACCGAAAATCTAACTTTTCAATATCAAAGTACATCTAAAGAATTTAAATTCCCAGATATAAACATTGATCAAAATAATGATTTATTGATTTTAGGAAAATCTGGAATTGGTAAAACAACATTTTTACATTTATTGGCAGGATTACTTAAACCTCAAAATGGAAAAGTAATTATTGACAATACCGAAACTCAATTGTTATCAAATGCCAAATTAGATAAATTTAGAGGACAAAACATTGGGTTAGTTTTTCAAAAGAAACATGCGATACAGTCACTAACTGTATATAAAAACTTACAAGCTAGATTATTCTTCAGCGGCTCTAAATCTTCTGATTCAGATATCGATTCATTATTAGATCAGCTTGATATCTTGGCTCAAAAACATCAAAAAGTAAATGAACTAAGTGAAGGACAGTTGCAAAGATTAAGTATTGCTATGGCTGTAATTCATAAACCAAAAATTTTATTAGCTGATGAACCAACTTCAAGTTTAGATGATGAAACTTGTAAAATTGTAATTGACCTTTTAAAAACTCAGGCTAAACGAACAGAAGCAAACCTGATTGTTATTACTCATGACCAAAGAATAAAGTCATTCTTCCAAAACCAAATTACGTTATGATGAATGTATGGAAGATTAGTTTAGAGAATATAAAATCTAAACCACTATATACCTTTTTAAGTGTTTTTACACTAGCACTCAGTATTGCCTTACTTTTAGGAATACAACAATTGAAGTCATCTTTTAAGTATCAAACCGAGAATAATTTAGGGGGAATAGATTTAGTTTTAGGTGCAAAAGGTAGTCCGTTGCAATTAGTACTCGCTTCCATTTTACATATGGATGACCCAACAGGAAACATTAAGTACTCTGAAGCCAAAAAGGTCGCCAAAAATAGGATGATTAAAACTGCAGTACCTATTTCTTATGGTGATAACTTTAAAGGTTACAGAATTGTTGGGACTACGAATGAATTCCTTTCTTTATACGATGCTAAAATTAGTAACGGTAAAGGAGTTCAAAAGAGTTTAGACGCTATAATTGGAGCAACTGTTGCTGAAAAACTCGGTCTATCTGTTGGCGACACTTTTTTAAGTTCTCATGGTTTAGTTGAAAATGATATTGATGTGCATGACGATAAGTTCACTGTTGTTGGTATTTTAGAACCAACCTATAAAGTCATTGACAGATTAATTGTTACAAAACTTGAAAGTATTTGGGATGTACATGCCCATCATGACCATGAAGAAGAATCTCATTCTGAACATAAGAATGATGAGAAACATGACGACCACGCTGAGGAACAACATGCCGATGAACATCACGATCATGACGAACATAAGGATCATGACCATGATAAAAACGAAAGTCATGGAAATCACGAAGAACATGCTGATGAACATCATGATCATGAAGAACACAATGAAAATCGAGAAATAACCTCACTGTTAATTTCATTTAAAACTCCTCGAGCACTTTTAACTTTACCTAGAAGAATTAACGATCAAACTAATATGCAAGCCGCACTACCAAAGTTTGAGCTTGATAAATTATACTCGTATACTGGAATTGGTTTCAAAACCATAACATGGATAGCCTACTTAATCTTGTTGATTTCAGGAATGATCATTTTTATTAGTCTATATAAAATGGTAAAAGAACGCTCTTTTGATTTAGCACTTTTAAGAACTTTTGGAGCAAGTAACTTTCAATTGATAAAATTAGTTACTTATGAAGGACTTATGATAGTTTTATCTGCTTTTGTTTTAGGGTTTGGATTAATAAAAATATTACTTCATTTTCTATTTCAATACATGCAGACAGATTATTTAAAAGGTGTTTTACAACCACTAAGCTTTAATGAAATAGTTCCTACAGCAGTATTGGTATTAATAATTATCTTTGTATCGATTGCGGTAGCCATTTACCCAATTTTAAAAATGAAAGTTTCAACAATTTTGAGTAATGAGAAATAGTATTCTACTTATATGCTTTTTGGTTTCATCTGTAATGTCTTTTGGACAAAAAGATGTTACTTGGGATGATTTATCAGATGTAAAATTCACCAATAAGTATTTTCCAAAATATGAAGAGTATTATTTGCATCCTGAGTTTGCTGAATCTATAAAAGCGTTAAACGGAGAGAGAATTACTATAAAAGGATACTTTTTAAGTTTAGACCCTAAAGGACAAATTTACATTCTTTCTAAAGGGCCTATGGCTTCTTGTTATTTTTGTGGAGTTGGCGGTCCAGAAACTGCCATAGAACTTTTGTTTCCTAAAAAACAAAATTATAAGACAGATACTATAGTAAGTGTTACAGGAACTTTATCATTGAATGATTCAGATGTCGATCATTTTAATTATATCCTATCCAACTGCACTGTTACCGTAATAAAATAAATAGTATTATTTTAATTCATAGAAGATAATTATGTTTTCAGAATTTATTATTCCCCAATTAATTCTTCTACTTCAGGTTCTTCTGCTTTCTTAATTCTTTTTCTTTTATTATCCTTATTTACTACGTATTTGTAATTATTATCCTCAACTACAGCAACTCCATCATAAAATCTTCTAACATCTCTGTATATCAATGGTATTACCACTTCGCCTTTTTTATTGATAAATCCCCATTTATCTCCAACATAATGTGCTTTAGAAGATTGAAAATTTCGCTTACCGTAAGCAGCTAAACCATTAAAAAAAGGAGTAATACAACCCACAAACTTAAAATCTATAATGGTTTCATTTTTAGAGTTTATATATCCCCATTTTCCATTCTTTACTACAGGTGCTACTTCTTCTGAAAAAGAATCTGCTTCATCATATTGTAACTCTATTACTATTTCTCCTTTCTTATTTATAAAACCGTATTTACCATTCTTAGCAACATATGCTAACCCTTCATTAAAATACCCTATTTCGTCATAAATAGTAGGACATATTACATCTAAATTCTTATTAAGAAGCCCTATCTTACCTTCTTTTTTTACATAATATATCTTGGCCTTTGTTTTTATATTATGCTCATAAAAAAAACTATGCTTATAACTCATATCATCATATACTGCATCGACAACAAAATTTCCTTTTTTATTAATTAAACCATACTTGTTTTTCACTCGAACTACGGCATATCCATCTTTAAAATCATTTGCATAAGAATATGAAGCTTTAATAATTTCTTTCCCCTTTTTATTTAAAAATCCGTATTTACTATTTACCTTAAAAGAACATATATCAGAATTAAAATTACCATCAATATAGTCATAAACAAACTCTGTTATTCTTTTACCTCTTTTATTAAGTAAAGCATATTTATCATTCTTTTCTACAATAAACAAACTACCCTTATCTATCAAGATTATATTATTGTATAATGGCTTTATTAAAACCTTACCTTTAATATTTACCAAGCCATACTTATCATTTTTTTTAAACATGTATACTTCTGAAGAAAATGTATAACTTAAATCCTCATATTTAGCAGGTAAAACATGTTTACCTTTCATATCTAAAACTCCATGTTTATTATTTAATTTAAAAATAGAATATTCACCTTTAAATCTCTGAGGAAATCCACCTAACTCTTCATATACAGGTTGAATAATAGTATCTAAATTAGCATTAAAATACCCCTTCTTACCATTTAATTCAAAAACATTAATACTATAATTAAGTTGAGAAACAACATAAACTGGGCTTAAAAGTATCCCTATTAAAAGGATATTAAATCTCTTTTTTAACATTATTAAAATATTTTTTTCTAGGTAACTATTTACTTACTAGCAAATAGTTTCACATCATTATCTGAAACTGTTTTTTCACCAAGAATTATTAATCGTTCTACCACATTCCGTAATTCTCTAATGTTTCCAGTCCAGTCATATTCTTGTAATAATTTTATTGCTTTATCCGAAAAATCTTTCTTTGGAGTTCCTTGTTCCTGAGCAATTTTATTCGCGAAGAAATCCACTAATAACGGAATATCATCTCTCCTATCATTTAATGCAGGAACTTTAATAAGTATTACTGCCAATCTATGATATAAATCTTCTCTAAATCTTCCTTCAGCGATTTCCTTTTTTAAATCTTTATTTGTTGCTGCAACTACGCGAACATTTACCTTAATATCTTTATCTGAACCTACTCTCTGAATTTTGTTCTCTTGTAATGCTCTTAATACTTTAGCTTGAGCAGACAAACTCATATCTCCTATTTCATCAAGGAATATTGTTCCTGCATTTGCAGCTTCAAACTTACCTGCTCTATCTTTATTCGCTCCGGTAAAACTACCTTTTACATGACCAAACAATTCACTTTCAATCAACTCAGCTGGAATAGCCGCACAGTTAACCTCAATCATTGGTGCTTTTGCTCTTTCAGACTTTTCATGTAACCAATGCGCTACTAATTCTTTACCTGTTCCATTCGGACCTGTAATTAGCACACGTGCATCTGTAGCAGCAACTTTTTCAATAATATCTTTAATATGAGTAATCGCATCACTTTCACCAATCATTTCATAGTTCTTACTCACCTTCTTTTTTAATCGCTTATTTTCTACGACTAACTCTTTTCTATCAAGTGCATTTCGAACTGTATTTAACAATCGATTTAAATCTGGTGGTTTTGAAATATAATCGAAAGCTCCAAGGCGCATTGTATTTACCGCCGTATCTAAATCTCCATGACCAGAAATCATTACGACTGGAATTTCCGGCTTTAATTTTCTAGCTTTTTCAAGTACCTCTACTCCATCCATCTTCGGCATTTTAATATCACACAACACTAAGTCGTAGTCATTATTTTTTATAGCCTCAATTCCAGCCAATCCATCTTCAGCTTCCTCTACTTGATAGCTATCACTTTCTTCGGAAATAATTTTTTTTAATACTCTACGAATTGCAGATTCGTCTTCTATGATTAATATTTTACTCATCTATATTAAGATTGTTTGATTCTTGATTCATTTATACTAATGATATCATATTTTATGCCATAAGTAAATTTCTAAAATATGTTTCATTAAAATTAGTCTTTATAACTTAAAGAATAAAAATAAGTTTGGGAATTATTATCGTTTGAAACAAATTGAAAGAAGATTTCTCCATCTTTAAGATAATAATCTTTAATGTCGAAATTAGCCAAATCAAACCATACTACTTTATGAGTAACCCTATTGAAGTAATAAAAAATTCCCTCGCCATAATAATTTGATACAACTAAATATTCGTTCTTGTTAATCAATGCCGGAACGTCAGGAAAAGAATAAACTTCCTTCTTGTCTACGTTTACAACAACACTATCCCAAGTTTCATAACCAGATACAAGAAAAAATAAATGATTACTATATTCACTAACCGATTCAACAAATTGGCAATCTCGATCATCCAATTTAGACATATAATTGTAGATTAATATGTCTTTATTTCTACCCTTAATAAGGATGGAATCTTTTGAATAAATGTCAAACATATCAGAGTCGAAACTACCTAAAGTCTTAATTAAGCTCTGCTTTTTAGGAAAGTAGTGATAATCTTTAAATATCTCTTCTATTTTTAAAGTTAGATTTGACCTCTTATCTAGAAAGTCTTTCTCTGAAATAACTTTTAAATATTTTAATACATTATCTGATGTAGATAAAAAGATTGGTTCCTTATCCTGAGCCAGAAGATTTTTCAAACAAAAAACGAATAAAATCAACACCAACTTTTGGACATTATCCTTTCTCATAATTTTTCTAACGTAATTTTTTGAATTATTCCTTTATGACATGAACATCTCTCTGAGGAAAAGGAATAGTAATATTGTTTTCTCGGAATAGTTCATCAATTCTAAAGCGTAAATCGCTTTTAATCATAGCAAGTTGGAAACTATTATAAATACTAAAAACCAACTCAAAATCCAATGAACTATCTCCAAAATTTTCGAATAAGACAAATGGAGCTGGATGCGTTAAGATACTTTTATGTTCTTTAGCAACTTGTAGCAATATTTTTTTCACTAATTGCGTATCGGATCCGTATGCAACACCAACACTAACATAATCTTTAGTAACACTTCCGTTTTGAGTCCAGTTATATAAACTATTCTTCAAATACATATGATTTGGAATAATCAAAACTTTGTTGTCAATAGTAACTGCTCTTGTGGTTCTCAGTTTTATTTCTTCTACTCTTCCAATCTTTTTATCAATCTCAATATAATCTCCAACATGAACACTCTGATCCATAATAATGAAAATTCCTGAAATTATATCTTGGAAAAACGTTTGTAATGCCAAACCAACACCAATCAATAATGCCGTTGACGCCGCAAAAATTGCTGTGATTTGAATTCCTGAACTTTGAAGTGTAATCAGAAAGATAATTATGTAGAGTAACCATTTTCCAAATGAAAAAACGGTATCAAACTTATTTTTATCCTCCTCTTGAAGTTTCTTTTGTATGTATCTTCTAAATAACTTTAACAAAAAAGACACTATTAATATAACCACAAAAAGTATCAGCAAAGATTTCACGCTGATACTTATGTGATCATTATATCTAAAAGAATAATTTAAAATTTTATTTAATTGCTCCATTATCAGTTATAAACTAATACGATTAAGAACTATAACGGATCCATTTCCATAAGTCCTTGTAATTAGCTTTTTTACCATACATTAAAATTCCAACTCTATAAATCTTAGCTGCAATCCATACGGCACTGATAAAAGTAACTATTAAAATTAAAAGAGACAATGCTATTTCCCACCAAGCAACTCCAAATGGAACTCTCATTAACATTACAATTGGCGAAGTAAATGGTATGTAAGAGAAAATTACAGAAATTGGTCCATGAGGATCATTAATTACGGTAAAGAACCCAACATAAACACCTAATATTAATGGTAACATTATTGGCGTCATAAACTGTTGTGTATCTGTTTCATTATCCACAGCAGCACCAATTGCAGCAAACAATGAACTGTATAACATATAACCTCCAAAGAAATAAAAGATGAATAAAATGAACATTTTTAATAATGGAAGTGCTAATACTCCCTGAATTAATCGTTCTATTTTCCCTCCACCTCCGGCGGCTTGCTTCATCGCTTCCATTTGTTCTGGAGAAACTCTTGCAGATTGCATTTCAGTCATATCAATTCCGAAAACTAGAGGTAAGACCATGCTTAAAATAAAAATGATAATTCCCCAAACAAAGAATTGCACCAATCCTGCAGATGCATTTCCAATAATTTTACCCAGCATCAACTGAAATGGTTTTACTGAAGACACAATTACTTCGATAATTCTACTCGTTTTTTCTTCTATAACGCTTCTCATTACTGAAGTTCCGTATATTAAAACGAACATGAATAATAAATATCCAGCTGCTCCACCAGCAATAATACTTGCCACGTTTTTAGCCTTAGACGATTCTTCACCAGAAAAATTAAACATCTTAATATCAGAAGAAATTCTCGCTGCTTTTATTTTTGCTAAATCAATTCCGAACTGAGTAAGTTTTAAGTTTTTTAATCTTCTTTCAATTTTCCCTTCGATCTCTCCCATTACAGATAATCCAGGTGAATCTTTAGAATAAAACTCAATTGATTTTGCTAATAACTCTAAACTGTCTTTTTTAGGAATAATTAAAGCTCCGTAATAATTTCCTTCTTCAACTTTCTTTTTGGTCTCCTCTACTCCTAGTTTAGTATAGTCTTCATAAACTACAGTTTTAGAATCTTTAAAAGTCTCCTTTGTAAAAATTCCTGACTCGTCTACAAAAACAATCTTTTTAATTTTCTCGTCATTCTTTTTCATAAGGAAGTAAACTAATGCTCCCATACCTACCATTAATAACGGACTTAAGAATGTCATAATAATGAATGACTTGTTTTTTACTTTCGCAAGAAACTCACGTTGTATAATTAGTTTTAACTTGTCCATAACTTTATTGGTTTTTATTTACTGCTTGAATAAAAATATCATTAGCACTAGGTACTAATTCTACAAAATGATTTACCTCTCCTTTCTCTGTTAAATATGATAAAAGATCATTCGATGTTTTACCATTTACTAATTTAACTTTCAGTTTTAAACCTTCATTTAACGATTTAAAATCAGCAGGATGTACTTCATAACTCTGTCTTAATTGTTCTTGAATTAAAGCAGGATCATCAGTTTTTAAACCAACCTCAAAGACATTTGTTCTATACTGTCTTTTAATATCTTCAAGTTTACCTTCTAATATTTTGTTAGATTTATGGATTAATGCAATATGATCACACATTTCCTCAACACTTTCCATTCTGTGCGTTGAAAAAATTATTGTTGCTCCCTCATCTCTTAATTGTAAAATTTCCTTGGCAATTAATTGCGCGTTAATAGGATCAAATCCAGAAAATGGTTCATCAAATATCAACAACTTAGGTGTGTGCAAAACTGTTACAACAAATTGTACTTTTTGCGCCATACCTTTAGAAAGTTCTTCAATCTTCTTATTCCACCATGCTCCAATATCAAATTTCTCAAACCAATACTTCAACTTCTTTTTAGCATCGGACTTACTCATACCTTTTAATTGAGCTAAATACAATGCTTGTTCTCCTACCTTCATTGATTTATACAAACCTCTTTCTTCTGGTAAGTAACCAATATTTGCAATATGTTTAGGTGCTAATTTTTCTCCATCTAAAATTACTTCACCACTATCTGGCATTGTAATTTGATTGATAATTCTAATTAATGATGTTTTTCCCGCTCCGTTTGGACCCAATAATCCAAAAACGCTCCCTTTAGGAATGTGCATAGAAACATCATTTAATGCGGTATAATCTCCATAACGTTTTACCACATTATTAATTTCTAATAAGTTATTCATAGGCTAAGTTGATTTTTTAGTTGTAAACAGTCTTGTTTACAAACATACATACTTTTCAAATGATTAGTATAAATAGACTGAAAGATGTTACATAAAGACTCAAAATAAAAATCAGTACGATTTTACAATTATCTAAAAAAATTGCTAATACCTTAAAAATACAAGAGTTATAATCCCATAATCTCAATTTTCTGTATTAATTAATTGTTAATATTTATTATGCATGCATAATTTTTTTTCAATTTACTATGCATGCATAATAAATTTCTGTATATTTGGAATCGCTAATATGGATAAAAGTAAAACAATAGATCATCAATTAAGAGCAACATGGCAAGCTGTCGCTAAAATGTATAATGAGCAAGCCTCAAAACATGATAGTACGATGGCAATGGCATTTGTGTTACTTAATATAGACTTCGAAGAAGGAACTCCTTCTACCGCATTAGGACCTTTAATGGGAATGGAACCAACTAGTCTTTCTAGGATATTAAAATCTATGGAAGACAAAGGATTAATCGTAAGAGTAAAAAATCCTGATGATGGAAGAAGTGTAATTATAAAGCTTACAGAATTCGGTAAAGAGAAAAGAGAAATCTCTAAAGGACACGTTTTTCAGTTTAATAACAAAATACGTGAGAGTCTTACCGAAAACGAAATAAATTCATTTTTTAAAGTAACCGAAATCATAAACAAACTTATAGCCGACAAACAGATATATGATGATATGTCGTCAAAGGCTGTATAAAAAATCAAACCTATTCAAGTAATGAGCAAAAGAAGAATTAAAAAAGTAGCAATTATTGGATCTGGAATTATGGGATCTGGAATTGCTTGTCACTTTGCGAATATCGGTGTTGACGTATTACTTTTGGATATCGTTCCAAGAGAATTAACGGACAAGGAAAAAGCAAAAGGACTAACTTTAGAAGACAAAGCTGTTCGTAATCGTTTAGTAAACGATGCTTTAACAGCTTCTTTGAAGTCTAAACCATCTCCTATCTACAACAAGAAATTCGCAGATAGAATTACAACTGGTAATATTGATGACGATTTACATAAGATTAAAGATGTAGATTGGGTAATGGAAGTTGTTGTTGAACGTTTAGATATCAAGCAAAGCGTATTTGAAAAGGTAGAAAAATATCGTACTCCAGGTACTATTATTTCTTCTAACACTTCAGGAATTCCTATTAAGTTTATGAACGAAGGTCGTAGTGAAGACTTCAGAAAGCATTTTGCAGTTACTCACTTCTTCAACCCTCCTCGTTACTTAAAATTATTTGAAGTTGTTCCAGGACCAGATTGTAAACAAGAAGTTACTGATTTCTTAATGGAATATGGAGATAAGTTCTTAGGTAAAACTTCAGTTTTAGCAAAGGATACTCCTGCATTTATTGGAAACCGTATTGGTATCTTCGGAATTCAATCTTTATTCCACCAAGTAAAAGAATTAGGTTTAACTGTAGAAGAAGTTGATAAATTAACTGGACCAGTAATCGGTCGTCCAAAATCAGCTACTTTCCGTACTGTAGATGTTGTAGGATTAGATACTTTAGTGCACGTTGCTAATGGTATTTATGAAAACTGTCCTAATGACGAAGCTCACGACTTATTTAAGTTACCAGATTTCATCAATACAATGATGGAAAACAAATGGTTAGGAAGTAAGACTAAACAAGGTTTCTATAAAAAAACTGTAAATGCAGAAGGTAAAAAAGAGATCTTAACTCTTGATTTAGATACGATGGAATATCGTTCTAAGAAAAGAGCCTCTTTCGCTACTTTAGAATTAACGAAAACGATTGACAAACCAATTGATAGATTCAAAGTATTAGTTGGTGGTAAAGATAAAGCGGGTGAATTCTACCGTAAGAACTTTGCAGCAATGTTTGCTTATGTTCAAAATAGAATTCCTGAAATTTCAGATGAACTATACAGAATTGATGATGCCATGAAAGCTGGATTTGGATGGGAAAATGGACCATTCGAAATTTGGGATGCTGTAGGTGTTGAAAAAGGTATCGAATTAATGAAAGCTGAAGGTAAAGAACCTGCTGCTTGGGTAACTGAAATGGTTGCTAAAGGAGAAACTGCTTTCTATACTGTTAAAGACGGTGCTACATATTATTATGATGTAAATGAAAAGGCTCAAGTTAAAAAACCTGGACAAGATTCATTCATTATTTTAGATAACATTAGAAAATCTAACGAAGTATTCAAAAACTCAGGAGTTGTAATTGAAGATTTAGGAGACGGAATCTTAAACTGTGAGTTCCAATCGAAAATGAATACTATCGGTGGAGATGTTTTAGCTGGATTAAACAAAGCAGTTGATTTAGCTGAAAAAGATTTTGAAGGATTAGTAGTAGGAAATCAAGGTGCTAACTTCTCTGTAGGAGCAAACATCGGTATGATTTTCATGATGGCTGTTGAACAAGAGTATGATGAGTTAAACATGGCTATCAAATACTTCCAAGATACAATGATGCGTATGCGTTATTCTTCTATTCCAGTTATTGCTGCACCTCATGGAATGGCTTTAGGTGGAGGATGTGAATTATCATTACACGCGGATAAAGTTGTAGCTGCTGCTGAAACTTACATGGGATTAGTAGAATTTGGTGTTGGAGTTATCCCTGGTGGTGGTGGATCAAAAGAAATGGCTTTAAGAGCGTCTGATACATTCCGTAAAGGTGATGTTCAATTAAACGTTTTACAAGAGTATTTCTTAACTATCGGTATGGCTAAAGTATCTACCTCTGCTTATGAAGCTTTTGATTTAGGTTTATTACAACAAGGAAAAGATGTTGTTGTTGTAAATAGAGATCGTCAAATTGCAGAAGCTAAGAAACATGCATTATTATTAGCTGATGCTGGTTATACACAACCAGTTGACCGTAAAGATGTATTAGTACTTGGTAAACAAGCTTTAGGTGCATTTATGGTAGCTACTGACTCTATGAAAGCAAGTAAGTTTATCTCTGAACACGATCAAAAGATTGCTAACAAACTAGCTTATGTAATGGCTGGTGGAGATTTATCAGAACCAACAAAAGTTTCTGAACAGTATTTATTAGACATTGAGCGTGAAGCGTTCTTAAGTCTAACTACAGAACGTAAAACATTAGAGCGTATTCAGCACATGTTAAAAACTGGTAAACCATTAAGAAACTAAACAATGAAAACAGCATATATAGTAAAAGGATATAGAACTGCCGTAGGAAAGTCAAAAAGAGGTGGTTTTAGATTTAAAAGAGCAGATGAATTAGCTGCTGAGACAATTCAATACATGATGGGAAAACTTCCTGAGTTTGACGTAAAGCGTATTGATGATGTAATTGTAGGAAATGCAATGCCAGAAGGATCTCAAGGATTAAACATGGCACGTATCATTTCATTAATTGGACTAGATTCTGTTGATGTACCAGGTGTTACTGTAAATCGTTTTTGTTCGTCAGGATTAGAAACTATTGGAATGGCTGTTGCAAAAATTCAATCTGGAATGGCAGAATGTATTATTGCAGGTGGTGCGGAAAGTATGACTTCTGTTCCTATGACAGGTTTCAAACCAGAATTAAACTATAATATTGTTAATGCTGGTCATGAAGATTATTACTGGGGAATGGGAAATACTGCTGAAGCTGTTGCTCAAGAGTATAACATTTCTCGTGCAGATCAAGATGAATTTGCTTTAAATTCTCACTTAAAAGCATTAAAAGCACAATCTGAAGATCGTTTCCAAGATCAAATCGTTCCTATCGAAGTTGAAGAAACTTATGTTGATGGAAACGGTAAAAAAGCAACTCGTAAGTTTACCGTAACTAAAGATGAAGGACCTCGTAAAGGTTCTACAATAGAAGGATTACAAAGATTACGTCCTGTATTTGCTGCAAACGGATCTGTTACTGCAGGTAACTCTTCACAAACTAGTGATGGTGCTGCATTTGTAATGGTAATGAGCGAAGACATGGTTAAAGAATTAAACTTAGAACCAATTGCTAGAATGGTAAGTTATGCTGCTGCTGGTGTACCACCAAGAATTATGGGAATAGGACCAGTTGCTGCAATTCCAAAAGCATTAAAGCAAGCAGGATTACAACAAAATGATATTGACTTAATCGAATTGAACGAAGCATTTGCTTCTCAATCGTTAGCAGTAATAAGAGAGTTAGGATTAAATCCTGATATCATCAACGTAAATGGAGGAGCTATTGCTTTAGGTCACCCGTTAGGTTGTACAGGAGCGAAGTTATCAGTACAGTTATTTGATGAAATGCGCAAGCGTGAAATGAAGAACAAGTACGGTATGGTAACTATGTGTGTAGGTACTGGTCAAGGAGCTGCTGGTATTTTTGAATTTTTAAACTAACATTTCAAACGAAACAAAAAAATTATTAAAGATGGCTGAAACATTAAATAAAGATATCATAAGAGGAGGACAGTTTTTAGTAAAAGAAACTAAATGTGAAGATGTATTTACTCCTGAAGATTTTTCTGAAGAGCAAACAATGATGAGAGACGCAGTTATGGAGTTCAATGATCGTGAGATCATTCCTCACAAAACTCGTTTCGAAGCTAAAGATTATGCATTAACAGAAGAAACTATGCGTAAAGCTGGTGAATTAGGATTCTTAGGAGTTGCTGTTCCTGAAGCTTACGGAGGATTAGGAATGGGGTTTGTTTCTACAATGTTAACTTGTGATTATATCTCTAGTGGAACAGGTTCATTTAGTACTGCTTTTGGTGCGCATACAGGAATTGGTACTATGCCAATTACATTATACGGTACTGAAGAACAAAAGCAAAAATATGTACCAGCTTTAGCAATGGGTGAAAGATTTGGAGCTTATTGTTTAACTGAGCCAGGTGCAGGATCTGATGCTAACTCTGGTAAAACTACTGCTGAGTTAACTGAAGATGGTAAACACTATAAAATTAACGGACAAAAAATGTGGATCTCAAATGCAGGATTTGCTGAGATTTTCATCGTTTTTGCTCGTATCGAAGATGATAAAAACATTACTGGATTTATTTTAGAATATGACAAGGACAATCCAAACGGAGTAACTTTAGGTGAAGAAGAGCACAAATTAGGTATTAGAGCTTCTTCTACTCGTCAAGTATTCTTCAATGATACTTTAATTCCAGTTGAAAACATGTTATCTGAGCGTGGTGGTGGATTTAAAATTGCGATGAACGCATTAAACGTTGGTCGTATTAAATTAGCTGCTGCTTGTTTAGATTCTCAAAGAAGAGTTATTACTGATGCAGTAAAATATGCAAACGAGCGTAAGCAGTTTAAAACTCCTATCGCTGAATTCGGAGCTATTAAAATGAAGTTAGCTGAAATGGCTGCTAACGCATACGCTGGAGAATCTGCTTCTTATAGAGCTGCAAAGAATATTGAAGACAGAATCGCTATTCGTGAATCTGAAGGGAATTCTCACCAAGAAGCTGAGTTAAAAGGTGTTGAGGAATTCGCTATCGAATGTTCTATCTTAAAAGTAGCTGTTTCCGAAGATATTCAAAACTGTGCTGACGAAGGTATCCAAATTTATGGAGGTATGGGATTCTCTGAAGAAACTCCAATGGAAGCTGCATGGAGAGATGCTCGTATTGCTCGTATCTATGAAGGAACAAACGAAATTAACCGTATGTTATCTGTAGGTATGTTAGTTAAAAAAGCAATGAAAGGTCATGTTGATTTATTAGGACCTGCAACTGCTGTAGGAAATGAATTAATGGGTATTCCTTCTTTTGACGCTCCAGATTTTTCTGAGTTATTCTCTGAAGAAAAAGATATTATCGCTCGTTTAAAGAAAGTATTCTTAATGGTAGCTGGTTCTGCAGTTCAAAAGTTTGGTCCTGCTTTAGAGCAACACCAACAATTATTAACTGCTGCTTCTAACATTTTAATTGAGATTTATATGGCTGAATCTACAATTTTAAGAACAGAAAAGAACGTAAAGCGTTTTGGTGAAGATGCTCAAAAAGAGCAAATAGCTATGGCTAAATTATACTTATACAATGCTGTTGAAATCATTACTCGTAGTGGTAGAGAAGGAATTATTTCTTTTGCTGAAGGAGATGAGCAACGTATGATGTTAATGGGATTAAAGCGTTTTACTAAGTATACTAACTACCCTAACGTAGTGGAGTTACGTAATATTATCGCAGAAAAGTTAAAAGCAGAAAATAAATACTGCTTCTAAAAAAATATAAAACTGCTTTCGAACTCATTAGAAAGCAGTTTGAAAAAAAATTTCTTCAACTTTTATAGGTTTTAGAATTTAGTTGTTTGTTTAGAGATCACTGATTCACTTCAGTGATCTTTTTTTGTAAAAAAGAATTACTTTAGTACTACCAAATAAAGAATATGAAAAAACTGACTTCCCTACTCGTCCTAATCTCTTTAATCGTTCTTAGTTCTTGTGATGATTGTATGAAAACAATAACGATTCCACAATTTTATTTTTTTAACGGACAATCTTACAGTAGAGATATAGCACAGGAAGTTCCATGTGATTTTCCGGACCCAACCGAGCCTGAATTAATTGAACCTCCACTGCTAGGAAATTTTTCATACGAAGTCATCAACTTTACTTTCACTCCAGATACAGGATACAATTCTTTTAAATTAGAGTTTGAGGTTAAACTTAACAACGGAAATAATTTTGATGTTACCGGAATTCCAATCTTTACATTGAAAAACGACGATGTTACAGTTTCTGGTTCATATGACAATAATTTAATTAATTCATGTAATCAAATTTCTGCTAATTCAGAATGTACTGTAACATATTCGGCAGAAGAATCGTTTGATATAGCAATGGTTAATTCAATTGAATTAATTAATGTCGAATATCTATTAACTAATTAAATTATTAATGAAAGTAAAATTAAATCCATCAATTGAACATCACACACTAGTTGCTATTGTTTTAATGATTTGGGCATTCTTATTTGGGATTTTAGCACGTCCATTTGAGCATGGTTACATGGATTTAAAAATTTGGCTAAAAGTAAGTGCAATCTTTAGTATTGCTTTTTTCGCTAGTTATTTTTGTATTGCTATTCTTCAGAATAAAATCTACAACTACATAAGGAAATGGAGCATTGTTTATGAAGCTTGTACGTATATAATTTTGTTCTTCATTTATACACTACTTACCTTCTACCTTTATAGAAGTTCTTTAATAAATGGGATTTATAATTTCAATGAATTCTTTTTCGAAATAAGTATCAACATTATTTTTATTGTTACTCCGATTGTAATCGTTGCTCGCAAATACACGTTGAAACTAATGGTTAAAACAGAAGAAAAGAACATTACCATAAAAGGTGATAATAAATTAGATGTTCTTAAAATTAAACCTTCAAATCTAATTTGTATTTCCAACGCTCAAAATTACGTAGAGATTTATTATCTGGAAGGTGACCAATTAAAAACTAAACTTCTTCGAAGTTCTTTAAAGAAACTTCTGACTGATTTCGACTTTCTAATACAGGTACATCGTTCTCATTTAATTAATCCAGATCACTTTCAATCTTGGAAAGATTCAAATACAATAGAGCTTTCTAAAATAGAATTACCAGTTTCAAAAAGTTATAAAAACAACGTTTTACACCTCTAAATTTTATACCAAAAAACAACTATTTCATACCTAAGCTATTTTTTTTAACCTAAAAAAGGGTTCTTTATACCGCTTTCCAATTCTATATAATCTAACATTTTTTTTGCCACTATTTTTCGATCATTAAACTTTAAAAAAGGAACAAATGAAAAGATTAATTGGTATAGTTCTAATCAACTTTTGTCTATTTATAGGTATTACCAGACCCTTAAAGTATCTACTGGCTGATGGACCTATTGATTCACTTGCTATGAAACCCGAAGAAGTACTCAATAGTTTAACTTATAAAATTGCTTTTTACATACACATTATTACTGGGGGAATTGCTTTGTTAATTGGTTGGATTCAATTTGTGAAAAGAATTAGAACAAAATATCCAAAATTGCATCGAACTATCGGAAAAATTTATGTCGGTTCTATTCTAATAAGTAGTCCTTTTGCATTTTACATTAGCTTTTTCGTAAGAGGTGGATTACCTACAGAAATTGGATTCACTTTTGGATCATTAATCTGGGTTACTGCAACCTATTTAGGTTATCGCGCCATTCGAAAAGGCAATTTAGCTGGACATATTGAATATATAACCTATAGCTATGCTGGAACTTTTGCTGCGGTAACTTTACGTTTATGGTTACCTCTACTTATTTCATATTTTGGTAACTTTAACACCGCCTATGGAATATCTGTTTGGTTAAGCTGGATTCCAAATGTCTTAATCGCTTACCTAATAATCCACAAAAAAGAAAGTATGTTATATTATTATAAAAAATATAGAATTGAAGCTGTTCTTAAGGGAACTGCGGGAATCGTTCTTGTATTTTTTATGCTCTCATATACTAGCGTTCAAACTTGGTTTTACAAAAAACCATCGTTCGAAGGAAAAGCTTTAGAAAGACAAAACAATCTTTCAAACTCCTATTTTTCTAAAGAAAAATTTATTGAAATTGAGGAATACCTAAAAGAAGAATCTGAAACTACAAGTATGATAGTTTTGGAAAATGGAAAGGTTGTTTATGAGTATGGTGATATTTCAGAAGTTTACAACATAAAAGATTCTAAAACGGGGATTATAAGTTTACTTCTAGGTAAATATTTAAAAGAACAAGATTTAAATACAACTATTGAAAGTAATAATATAAATGAGTATTATGGATTACTTCCAATTGAAAAAAATGCTAAAGTAAAACATCTACTCACCTCTACATCAGGAGTGTTTTATTTAAAAAATGAGCGAGCATATTATACGAATCGTACAATAAGAGAAAGAGGAAAAGTTGAACCTGGTGAATATTTCATGTTTAACAATTGGGATTATAACGTTGCTAGTTACTTATTAGAAAAAAAATCTGGAAATAGCTTTGCAAAGGCACTCGAAGATCAATTGGCAATTCCACTGGGTTTTGAGGATTGGAATATTGCAAATCAAAAGGTAATTTTCAATAAGAAAAAGTCGAAGTTTGGAACTCAAGAAATTCATATTTCAACAAGAGATATGGCTAAAATCGGACAATTATTACTCCAAAAAGGATCTTGGAATGGCAAACAAATCATATCGAAAGATTGGATTGAAAAAACGACCTCTACCTCTATTCCAATGGATACTTTAAATTCTAGGCTTGGCAGAGATACATCTAGTCCTCTGCAACAATCGTATGGTTATTTATGGTGGCTCTTTGAACGCTTTTATGATAATCCAGATTTTGAAGGAGCTTTTACGTCATGGGATGAATCTGGCCAATTTATTACTGTTATCCCTAAAAGAAATGTTGTTGTAGCTCATAAAACCAAATTAGACTATTTAACTCATACTCAATTATCAGAACGCACAAAACTTCCTTCTTGGAAATACTGGTGGATTCTTAGAAAATTAATGCTCAACAGAAAATCTATTGCAGAATTTGCGAAAGAAGAAACCTTAGAGGAAGTCATTGAGTTTATAAAAACTGAATACAATAAAGAATCTGAATACGCCATTTCTGAAAGACTGATTAACGAATACGCATTATCTCTAGCGGAAGAAAACAAACATGAAGATGCCGTAAAGTTTTATGAATTGAATCTTCAACTTTATCCCGGACGTGGCTATTATACACATAGAATTTATAATTATCTAGGACAAAGTTTATTTGCATTAGACAGAAAAAAAGAAGCGTTAAAAGCGTTTGAAACTTCATTGGAATGGAATTCAGATAACCCAACAGCGACTAAAATGATCAAAGAATTAAAATCATATTCCAATTAACATAGGAATATCAATTTATCAATATTAGATTTGTTCACACTCAATGGTAATACTACAGGCACTGTCTGTAGTATTATTCTTTTTTAACGTTATCCCAAATTATAAGAAGTAGATTCTTTAAATGAATCTAAAACAAAAGAACTATGAATTGTAGAAATTCCCTCAACAACTGAAAGTTTCTCATTAATGAAAACTTGAAAACTATTCATATCGTTAACGGCAACTTTAATTAAAAAATCAAAATTACCAGAAACATGGTGGCATTCCATTACGGAAGACAGATTAAACATTTTTTGCTTAAATTCATCTATCAAACTCTTCTGATGTTTAAATAGGGTGATTTGACAATACGCGATAATTTGTTTTCCGATAATTTCACGATCAACCAGAGCAACATATTTCTTAATTACACCACTCTTCTCCAATCTCTTTATTCTTTCATACGTTGGAGTAACTGACAATCCAATTTTTGTAGCAATCTCCTTCGTGTTTTGCTTTGCATTATTCTGTAATTCACTTACTATTTTTCTATCAATTGCATCCATAATTAGAAGATATTTCTAAAAAACCAGCAACAACTTATACAAAAAAGAACAATCACTGATTTAAAACATTAAAAATAGATTATTTTTCCTTTTTATCATATTTAATAGTTTATAATTCTACAAAAATATACATTTGCGAAAATTTTATTTCATAGAACAATGAAGATGGATATTACTTTAAATGATCGTTTAAGTAACTTATTAGATAATGTAAAAAATGCACGTGATTCCTTTTTAGGATACCCTGTATCAAAAGATTTTGATTACTCACCATTGTATGATTTCTTACAATATCCTATTAACAATTTGGGGGATCCTTTTGAAGATAGTACGTACAAAGTACATACACATGAAATAGAGCGTGAAGTTGTAGATTTTTTCGCAAAGCTTTTTAGAGCTAACCCAAAAGATTATTGGGGATATGTTACCAACGGTGGATCTGAAAGTAACTTATACGGTTTGTACATCGCTAGAGAAATGTATCCAAAAGCAATGGTGTATTACTCTGAATCTACACATTATAGTGTTAAGAAGAACATTCATTTATTAAATATTCCAAGTATCGTAATTCGTTCGCAGGAAAATGGAGAAATTGATTATGAAGATTTAGAAGACACTTTACGTTTCAACAGACACAAACCTGCTATTATTTTAGCAACTCATGGAACAACCATGAAAGAAGCTAAGGATGATGTTTCTACAATTAAAGGAATCTTAAAAAAATTAGCAATCCAAGATCATTATATACATTGTGATGGAGCGTTATCTGGAACGTTTGGTGCTTTTACAGAACCTCGCAGCCCATTCGATTTTCTTGATGGCGCAGATAGCATTTCTATAAGTGGACATAAATTTATTGGTTCTCCTATTCCAGCTGGAGTCATTGTTACGAAACGGTCATTAAGGGATCGAGTATCAAAAGGAATTTCGTACATCGGATCTTTAGACACAACTATTACAGGTTCACGAAACGGTCATAGTCCATTATTTTTGTGGTATGCTATTCAAAAAATGGGAGTTGAAGGATTAAAAGCTCGCTATGAACATAGTTTAGAAGTAGCAAATTATTGTCGTGAGCAATTACAAAACATTGGTATCAATGCATGGAGTAATCCGGGATCGATTACTGTTGTATTTCCAAAAGTCACAGATCAGTTAAAAAACAAGTGGCAATTGGCAACAGAAGATGATATTACGCACATTATTTGTATGCCTAATGTTACTAAAGCTCAAATTGATTTATTTATTGAAGATGTAAAAACTGAAATGGAAACAGCGCCATTAGAAGAGGAATTAATGTATTATTAAGTATTAACATATCATAAAATCACCACATTGAAAGACCACTATAAAAGTGGTCTTTTTTTATACATACTACTTACCTTAAAGATTATATTTGCTTTTACTGAAGACTAATACTAATCCATTGAAAGAATTCTTTTTATTTATACTCTACTCTGGAATAACACTAAATGTTTTATTGATTTTTTTAGTTCTCAATAGAATCAAAAAACAACCTATTAATAAAGTTCTAGTATTAATTCTTTCTTGTTTGCTGATCCTGTTTTTAATGTTTGCATTTAATTACATGGATAACAAGAAGGTTACCCGTTTATTAGTTCCTGTAGGAAGTATAATTTATATGGCATTAGGCCCAATGCTTCTTCATTACATTAAATCTGTTTATGAAAATTTGGATTTCAAAAAGCTATATAAAAGCTTAATTCCTTTTTTCATCGCAATTCTAATTTATAGTATTCCTTCTTACTTCCTAGAAACAATAGACTCAAAAAATGAACTTTCCTTAGTATATCTAATTTTTATTGTTCCTTTTTTAGGATGGTTATATTTCATTTATTGCTTGTACCAATGCTTTCAAATTCTAAAAAAATATAGACTCGAAGTTCGTAACAATTACTCTTTCACAAAAAACATAGATTTAAAATGGCTTTCCATCTGGGTAAATGGTTTCATTATATTCATTTTTGTTGATCTTATCTCAGGAGGAGTGCTACTTACCAATACTTCTTTCAAGTTCATATTGATATTAAATCTAACCTATTTAACTTCTTTAATTTGGTATATGGGATACTACGGTTTAAATCAAACACAAGTCTTTTTATTTCAAGAAATATCTCAAAAACCTGCTAAACCTCAGCAAAAACAAATAACTCAAGATTTAGAAAGTTTAAAAAAATTAGAAGATAAATTTGAACTATTGTTCACCCAAAATCTACTTTTTAAAGAGCAGAACTTAACCTTACTTCAAACAGCAAAAGAACTAGAAATCTCTGATAAGAAACTTTCCAATTTTTTAAACAGTCATTTGCAAACCACTTTTTATGACTATGTAAATTCTCATAGAATTGAGTATTTCAAAAAAAGTATACAGAACGGAAAATCAAATCATCTTACTTTACTAGCAATTGCTTTTGATTCTGGATTTAATTCAAAAGCAACATTCAATAGAGTATTTAAACAAAAAGAAGGAATGACACCTTTTCAATTCAAAAAACAATTTGAAAAAGGTCTCACTGCATCCAATGAGGCGATTTAAGCCTTATTTATCAATTGTTTTGCTCAAAATTTAAATGAGTAAACAATTTATGAATACCACAATCAACATTAACACAGAACGAAAACACAATTTCAAAAAAGCTAAAAAATTCACTCTTTTTGTATTAGGGATTTCATGGGCAATTGGATTTACAATGCATGCTACTCTAAAAAATTCCAATATTATTTTCAAAGCGATTTTTGAACTAAGCTTGGCAGTAATGCCTGCTATTATTGCTTTTATTTTAAACAAACGAGAAGGAGGAAATTGGACATCACTACGTTTTATTAAACCTTCTTTTAAAAGTATAGCTTTAGCCATCCTTATTCCTTTAATTTATGTCATCGTAGATTTCTATTTACAAATACATTTAGGAATTCGAACGTCACCAGATTGGACTGTATTTGGATCTACATTAAAATTGTTTACAACTTTAACAGTAGGATTTATTGTAATGGTGATATTGGTTATGGGTGAAGAAATTGGTTGGAGAGGATACCTACAAGAGAAACTATTTTCAGCTTTTGGAGAATTGAAAGGTGTATTTCTATTAGGAATTATATGGGGAATTTGGCATTTACCAATTGCTATTAATGGTTATCTTTTCCCAAGTTATCCTTACATCGAAGCTTTCATCACTTATCCACTTGCATGCATCGCGTTTTCTTTAATTATTGCCTATATCGGATTTAATAGGTATTCAATTTTTATTGCTGCCGTTTTGCATGCTGCAAATAACCATTTCAAAGCAAGTTTAATTGCGACCACAGAAGTTATTGATGAATTCAATTACATGCTAATCAGTAATTTTATTTGTGTCGATTTGATTTTAATTTTCGGATTACTGTATTGGAAAAAACTTAAAACAAATACTAAAAACACATAGTGGGAAGATTGCAAAAAAAGCTGCAGATTTAAACATCTACAGCTTTTTTTTATTTCTTTTTCAAATCTATCTAGTTTGATCTTATAATCACATCTCCATTATAATTTTTGAAAACAATTTCCTGTCCTCCCCCATTTATAGCACCGGTAATCCATTTTTCAACCTTTAATCGATATCCATTATCTCTATTTTCACTCTTAGTAAAATTAGATTTTGCTGGCTTCATTTTTAAATCAAAGTCGGTATAAATTTCTCCTCTTTCAGATTTAATTTTCACATCTGCTTTCATTGCCTTTGGAAAAGTAATATCAATATCGCCATTTAAACTACTAAATGCCATCGGTATACCTGGATCAACCTTAATAAAGTTTACTGTAATATCTCTATTCAA
Organism: Tenacibaculum sp. 190524A05c; assembly: GCF_964036595.1. Lineage (NCBI taxonomy): Bacteria > Pseudomonadati > Bacteroidota > Flavobacteriia > Flavobacteriales > Flavobacteriaceae > Tenacibaculum > Tenacibaculum platacis. Next base: position 1,597,356 of record NZ_OZ038523.1, read on the forward strand.
AGCGTCAGCTATTACCGCTCCACTAATATCTTTTAATGTAATTTTCCCATTTGCATTACTGATATCCATATGACCATTTACATTCTCCACATAAATTTCTCCACTGTTATAGGTTGATAATTTTAAAGAAAAGTTCTTAGGAATTTCAATTTCAAAATCTGTTATTCCATTTCTATCGGAATCTATATCAATAGCATTATTAAATTCTTTTACACTGAAATCCAATCCTTCATTCGAAATACGTTTTAATCCTTCTAATTTCTTATTTGACTTTCTTCTTTTACCATATCTCCTCTTCTCCGACCTTAGTATTGCTTTTACAATTACTTCTTTAGTATTTGAGCCTTTAACTCGAATTCCTCCATTAAGAATTTTCACTTTTAAAAATCCGGGTTTTGAAGGATCTGTTAATGGAACCTTTACTGTTTCTTGTGCCGATACGCTAATTCCGATTAACATAATCAAGCTAAAAATTACTGCTTTTATATTCTTACTTTTCATACTATTATCTTTTAACAATTGCATCTCCGTTTAACTGATCGAAATGTAAATGAACATCTCCACTCCCTATTTTAAAATGCTTCTGTGAATCTATTTTATATTTTACTCCTTTTTTCTTACGCTTCGTTAATTTTACAACTTTAGGTACTGTATTCTCCACTGGGAAATTAGTATAGAATTTACCATTCATTGTCTTATAACTAATTACTGCATCTAACCCATCTTTAAACTTTATATTTATGTCGCCGTTCAAAGACCTGTACCAGCTTTCTTCTGTTGGATTTTGAGCATAGGTAATATTAATGTCTTTATTCAATGCATTTACATCTGTTTTACCTGAAACATTCTTTAAATCAATTGGTCCATTAATGTTATGTGCTATCAATAATTTTCCGTGAACATTCTCTACAACAACCTCACCTTTATTTATTGCCTTAACATCTATACTAGTATTCTTAGGAATCTTGATTTTAAAATCCAAACGATATTTATACATACGTTTCTTTCTGTGTTTATAACTTCGTCTTGAACTATAATTAAATTCTCTATGTTCAAATATTCCGGTTTCTAAATCAAAATGTGAATATGGAGAACTCAAATAAGCATAAATAGCTTCTTCTTTCTGAGCAGTTTTTACTCCTATTTCTTGTTTTCCTCTTTCCAGCTCTTCTTGAGTGTCTGCATACACTTGTTTAACAACTTCTAGTATTACTTTTGATCCATTATATCCTTCTACCTCAATAGATCCATATACATTATCCACAACTAAAATATTATCAGAACTGTTTGTTGTAAACTGTAATTCTTTCTGAATAATTTCTTTACTATTTAATTTTTTATCCGAGTAATATTCTTGAGCATAATTATAATTACTGATACTTATGGCAATGACTACTAATATGATTTTTATAAACTTCATGACTTAACTTTTTTGATGAATGACTTGATTTTCTTTTCAGTAAAAAGCGACCTAGGACTTGCCAATTACATCAAAACTTTATAACTCTTACTTATATAATACGTTCTATACTCTCTTCCATTTTTTGTTTTACACTTTCATTTGTATCCTCTTCATCGATCAATTTCTCAAATGATTTTATAGCTTCTTTTTCTTGAAGTAATACCATTAAATCGGCTAATGCTATTTGTACTAATGGTGATTCTTGTTTTAAAATTGAAGCAATTAGCCCTTCTCTAACAAGCGGAATATGAGTATAATTCCCTAAAGCTTCAATGGCAGAAAGTCTCACATTTACATTCTCATCGTTATTCAATGTTTTGAATAAGGCCTGCAAAATGGTTTCTGTTACTTTACTTAATTTATTAACCTCACTTACTGCTTGTAATCTTTTATTTGCGGAAGGTTGATCTAATAAAGTTAATACCAATTGAGAGCGAACCGTTTCTGCTTCTTGTTTAACTTTTTGAATATTTGAACCTTCTAAATGAGATGTATTATTCAATCCTTTTCCTAAGAAAAAACCTACAGTTAAAATTGTTAATGAGTATGCTACTTTCTTAAACAAGCTTCCTAAAAGGACCTTTTCAATTTTATTCGCAAAAGAGATTTTTTCTTTCTTAGCTGTTTCAGCATTCAGCATGGTATAAAATTTTATGTCCATTGCTGCTGTAGGTTCTGGAACGTCATCGTACATATTCTCTAAAAATAAACTTGCTTCTTCAAGTTCTTTAATATGTTCAGGATGATCTTTTACAAAATTTTCAATCTCTTTTTGTTTGGCCTCTGATAGATTTCCCAACACATAGTCTGTAAGTACTTCTTTAAATTCTTTATACTCCATCTTTCTATCTTTTTTCTAAGGTTAAATAAATTTCTTTTAATTCGTTTAATGCTCTATGAACTCGAGTTCTAGCGTTTCCTTCTGTGCATCCAACAATTTCTCCTAATTCTTTATACTTTAACTCTTTCAGCTTGCTTAACACAATGAGCTCTTTCTTTTTTGCTGGTAATTGATTTAGTGCAGTTTTTAACAAGTTCACCTTCTCTGATTGTTCAATATTTCTTTCAATACTATCAACCATAAAAACTTCATTAACCTCATCTAAATCAGATGTTCTATTTTTTGTACTTGCCTTAAATTGATCATAATAAACATTGCGTGCTATTCTAAATATCCAAGACAGAAAATTACTTTCTTCTGTATATGTATGTTTATACTTCATCACTCTTATGAACACATTCTGCACAAGATCTTCTGATAAACTGGCATCTTTACTCATTTGATAGAAAAAACCAAACAATCGTTTTTTATATCGTTCGTAAAGTAAACCTAACGTATGGCTTTCACCAGATTTAACTTTTAGCATTAAGGCACTATCCGATAGTGTATTCAATTTCTTAAAGTATTAATTAGTTGTTTCTATTCAGATTAACTTGATTATTTTCTATGTGTTACAAAATAGTACAGATTTTTTTTCAAAAAAATTAAATCATAAAAAAAAGAGACTACCTAAGTAATCTCTTTTAATATAATTTATTTCTAAGAATTGTCTATTCTAAAGCTCCTAAATAACGTTCTGCATCTAAAGCAGCCATACAACCAGTACCAGCAGCAGTTACAGCTTGACGATATTCTTTGTCTTGAACATCTCCCGCAGCAAACACCCCCGGAACATTAGTTTTAGTTGATTTACCATCTGTAATCAAATATCCTGTATCATCCATAGTTAATACTCCTTTGAATAACTCAGTATTTGGAGTATGACCAATTGCGATAAATACTCCAGTAACAGGAATATCATGTTTATCTCCAGATTGGTTGTTTACAGCTCTTACACCTTCAACTACATTATCACCTAAAACTTCGTCAATTTCAGTATTAAATAACACTTCAATATTTTCAGTTTTGTTTACTCTATGTTGCATTGCTTTAGAAGCTCTCATGTAGTCTTTACGAACTAACATTGTAACTTTACTACAAATATTTGCTAAGTAAGTTGCTTCCTCTGCAGCCGTATCACCAGCTCCAACAACCACAACATCTTGCCCTTTATAGAAGAAACCATCACATGTTGCACATGCAGAAACTCCTCCACCAATTAAGCGTTGTTCGCTTTCTAAACCTAAATATTTCGCAGTTGCACCTGTTGAAATAATAACAGTTTCAGCTTCTAACTCAGTAGTTTCATCTACTACTACTTTATGAATACCTCCAACCTCTTCAGAAAAATCTACCTTAGTAACCATTCCAAAACGTACTTCAGTACCAAAACGTTCAGCTTGGTTTTTTAAATCTTCCATCATTGCGGTACCATCCGTACCATTTGGATATCCAGGAAAATTATCAACTTCAGTAGTTGTTGTTAATTGACCTCCCATTTGCATTCCTGTATACATTACAGGTTTCATATCTGCCCTAGCTGCATATATAGCCGCTGTATAACCAGCTGGTCCAGATCCAATTATTAAACATTTAATTCTTTCTACAGTATTTGACATTGGGTATTATTTTAATCGAAGTACAAATGTAATTTTTTTTTAAAAACTACAACTCCTTTATAAATATCTTTTATCAATCATGAAATAATCAAAAATAATTTTCGAATGAGATCAATATATTTAAAAAAACATATATATTTGCAGTCCGAAAAACGGGGTGTAGCGTAGCCCGGTCATCGCGCCTGCTTTGGGAGCAGGAGGTCGCAGGTTCGAATCCTGCCACCCCGACGAAAAACTGTTGATTCTTCGATCAACAGTTTTTTTATGTCTAATTCTCAGATAATCGTTTTGTTAAGGTTAGGTTTTTGTTAAAAACATCTTAATTTCACTACATTTTTTGGTTTTGTTTAATTTTTTTGTAATTTTGATAAACAAAACAATGGTTCATAAAAAAAAATAATCATTATATTGTATAAAACAATGGATTATGTATGGCCAAATATGAAAGTTATATATACATTTGTTGCCCCAAGATTCACAATTAGACCCTATCTAGTGAAAGTACTTAAGGATTTACACGTCTAATTTTACGATTTAATAGCCCAAATTAAATGGGTGTAACTTTATAATTATTGATTAGTTATGACATTAATAGAAAAAGCAACAGAATTCGAGAACAGAAAATTCAAGTTTATCACAACTAGTGATAGAATTTTAGCGTCTAGAGAAGCAAAAGCTTTAATCTTAGAAATTAATGAAGAATACAAAAAAAGTAAAGACAGTAATCTTATGGAAATAATGAAAAGATTAACTGTTGTTAAACAACGTATTGAGAAAAGATTAAAGGGTAAACCTTTAACGGCTTAAATTAAATTAAACTACCCCACGATTTAGTGGTTTTTTAAAAATGTCTGTCCACCAAGTTAAAATAAATAGCCTTCAAGGTAAAGAAATATCATTTTCTGAATTTGAAGGAAAGAAAATCTTATTTGTAAATGTAGCTTCAAAATGTGGTTTTACCCCGCAATACAAAGAGTTACAACAATTGCAAAATGACTTTCAAGATTCTCTAGTTATTATTGGAGTTCCTTGCAATCAATTTGGAGGACAAGAACCTGGCAACTCAGAAGAAATTCAAGAATTTTGCTCTATAAATTATGGAGTAACTTTCCCTATTACAGAGAAAATAAAAGTTAAAGGAGCTGAAAAGCATCAGTTATACGCTTACTTAACCGATAAGAAGTTAAACGGTAAGAAAAACTCATCTGTAAAATGGAACTTTCAAAAATATTTGGTTGATGAAAAAGGTAATCTCATTGATTATTGGTATTCACTAACCAAACCAACCAGTAAAAAAATCACTAAATACTTAACCTCTTGAATAAACTAAAATTTACACTCTTATTTCTTCTTATTAACTTCTCTGCTTTATGGATAGGCAGTTTTTTAATGGGTGAAGGACCAACCGATCAATGGTATCAATCTCTTAACAAAGCTCCTTGGACACCTCCAGGTTGGGTTTTCGGTGCGGCATGGACATTTATTATGATTTGCTTTTCCATATATCTCGGATACCTTTTTAGCATATCGAATACCAAAACTGTAAAAATTACATTCTTAATTCAACTCTTACTTAATATAAGTTGGAACTTCATTTTCTTTAATCAAAAACTAGTTGCATTAGGCGTAGTTGTATTAATATTACTGATTATCACTCTACTTTATTTCTTCGTTAATCTGAGTACAGACATAAAGAAAGTTAGACTATTATTATTACCGTACATAATTTGGCTTTGTATAGCCACCTCATTGAATCTTTATATTCTAATCCATAATTAAAATGAAAATATACCGTCTTCACAAAAAACAAAATCTACCGATAACAATTGATGAAGCATGGGAATTTCTTTCGAGTCCAAAAAATTTAAAAACAATTACTCCTGATTATATGAGTTTCCATATTCTTTCGGGAGCAGAGAAAGAAATGTATCCTGGTCAAATCATACAATATATTGTAACACCAATTTTAGGCATTAAAACCAAATGGGTTACGGAAATCACCCATGTAGTTGACAAAAAATATTTTGTTGATGAACAACGTTTTGGACCGTATGCCTTATGGCATCATAAACACTTCATTAACCCGATTGAAGGAGGTGTTGAAATGGAGGATATAATTGACTATAAAGTTCCTATGGGAATATTAGGTCAATTGGTTCACCCCTTTCTGGTAAAACCGAAACTAGAAGAGATTTTTGAATATAGACAAAAAAAATTAATAGAACTATTTGGACAATACAATGGATAAGATATCTATTTTCTGGTTTAGAAGAGATTTAAGAATTCATGACAACCATGGATTATTCCAAGCTCTACAAAACTCTACTAAGGTTTTACCAATTTTTATTTTTGATGAAAATATACTAGACAAATTACCTAAGAGCGATGCACGAGTTGAGTTTATCCACAATCAACTGCATCAAATAAACTTGGAATTACAAAAAATTGGCAGTGGTTTAAAAGTATTTCATGGAAAGCCTTTAGAAATTTTCAAACAACTAATTTTTAAATATGAAGTAAACTCAGTTTTCGCAAATAGAGATTATGAACCTTATGCTTTATCAAGAGATAAGTCAGTTTTTGAGTTTTTAAAAGAGAATCACATTGAATTTAAAGGATACAAAGATCATGTTATCTTTGAAAAGGATGAGATCACCAAAGATGACGGTTTACCTTATAAAGTATACACACCATATTCTAAAAAATGGTTAAGTACTTTTAAAGATGAACAATCTGATAGTTTTCCCTCGGAAAACTTTTCTCAAAACTTCATAAAACTTGAGGATAACGAACTTCTAACGTTAGAAGGAATTGGATTTACCAGTTCTCCAATTAAAGTACCTGAATATAAAATCACATCTACTTTGATTGATGAATATGAGGCAAAGCGTAATTTCCCAGCGATAAATGCAACTTCTAAACTTGGAATTCATTTAAGATTTGGTACCATCTCAGTTCGACAAGCTGTTACTGAAGCTAGAAAAAGTGAGAACATAACGTTTCTGAAAGAATTAATTTGGCGTGAGTTTTTCATGCAAATTCTTTGGCACTATCCACACACAGTTACAAAAGCATTCAAACCTAAATATGATACTATAGCATGGCGAAATAACAAAGAAGACTTTGAGAGATGGTGTAAAGGAGAAACAGGATATCCTTTAGTAGATGCAGGAATGCGAGAACTGAATCAGACCGGCTTTATGCATAACAGAGTTAGAATGCTAGTTGGAAGCTTTTTATGCAAACATTTACTTATAGATTGGCGCTGGGGAGAAGCTTATTTTGCTGAAAAACTCTTAGATTTCGAACTAGCAAGTAATGTAGGAAACTGGCAATGGGTTGCAGGTTGTGGTGTTGATGCCGCTCCATATTTTAGAATATTCAATCCAACAACTCAAATACAAAAATTCGACAAACAACTTGGGTATATTAAAAAATGGGTTCCTGAATTTCAAGAACTCACCTACCCTAAACAATTGGTAGAACATAAATTCGCCAGAGAAAGATGTCTCGAAACATATAAAGCTGCTCTAAACTAAGTTTAGAGCTTTTTTTTGACCTTATAGAATTGTTCTTCTAATCAACAGAAAAGCGTATTTAGACATCATATAATCGCAAGTTTCTAGCTCTAAAACTGGACTTTCTCCCTTTTTTTTCGTAAATTATAAAAGTGTAACATTCTAAAATCCAATAACATGAAGAGAGTTTTAGTACCCGTAGATTTTTCCAACCAATCTGAAAACGCACTTATAACCGCTGCTAATTTCGCTAAGAAATTTGACTTTGAACTTGTTATTTTACACATGCTTGAAATTTCAAATGCTGTAGTTACAAATAATGTCACTACTAAAGAAACCATTTTTTATTTAAAGCTTATTGAAAAGAAACTTAACGAGTTTCTAGACAAAGATTATTTGAGAGACATTAAAATCACACCTATCATTAAGCACTATAAAATATTCAGTGAATTAAATGAATTATACGAAGAAGAGAAAATTACATTTGTAATGATGGGATCTCAAGGTGCAACAGGATTTAAAGAACTTTTTATTGGTTCTAACGCACAAAAAGTAATTCGTAACTCTGATGTTCCTGTATTAGTTATAAAGAATAAACCAATGCATACTTTTGAAAATGCAATTTTTGCATGTGACTTCTCAGAAGATTCTATTGACGCATACAAGAAAGCAAGAAAATTTGCCAAACGCATTAACTGTAAAATGAAAATGGTTTATGTAAACACACCTTCTAAATCATTTAAAAGTTCTGCAGAAATGCGTGAAATTGTAAGAGAATTCTTTGAAAAAGCAGGTACAAGTGCTCATCATATAAAAGATGTCCAATACATTTCTGACTATACCATAGAATCGGGAATTATAAATTTTGCAAAAAATCATAATGCTGATATTATTGCTATGGCCACCCATGGTAGAAAAGGGCTAGCTCATTTTTTTGATGGTAGTATTACTGAGGATGTGGCTAATCATTCACCACTTCCAGTGTTGTCTTTTAAGATCGAATCATAGATAATTTTAAAAAAATTAAAAAAATATTTGCCAGTAATAAAAATCATACTATATTTGCCACGCTTTAAACGCAACAGCCGATATAGCTCAGCTGGCTAGAGCAGCTGATTTGTAATCAGCAGGTCGTGGGTTCGAGTCCCTCTATCGGCTCAAAAAAAGAAAAAAGACATCAGAAATGATGTCTTTTTTTATGCCCTATTTTTTCTAAATTTGCTCACATATAAAACAACAATGAAAAATATCTTTATCATAGGAATCGCAGGAGGTACTGGAAGTGGAAAAACCACTGTTGTAAATCAAATTATAAACGAGTTACCACCTGATGAAGTTTGTGTAATTTCTCAAGACTCTTATTACAATGCTACTGACAATTTAACTTATGATCAAAGATCAAAAATTAATTTCGATCACCCACGCGCTATTGATTTTGAACTTTTAGTTGAGCATTTAAAACAATTAAAAAATTCCGAAATCATAGAACAACCTGTGTATTCGTTTGTTACACATAACAGAACGAAAGACACCATAAAAACGCATCCGAGGAAAGTAGTTATTGTAGAAGGAATTCTTATCTTTAACAATAAGGAATTACGTGATCTTTGTGATATAAAAGTATTTGTTCATGCAGATGCTGATGAGAGATTGATACGAAGAGTGAAAAGAGACATTACAGAGAGAGGAAGAGATATTAATGAAGTATTAACGAGATATCAAGATACGTTAAAACCAATGCATCAGGAATTCATTGAACCGACTAAGAATTTTGCGGATATCATCATTCCAAATGATCGTTATAATACTGTTGCCATTGATGTTGTAAGATCTGTAATTAGCGAACGTTTATAAGAATGAACTTAAAATCAGTACAAAACAAACCTCTTTTTAAAGTAATAACTAATATTTATGTTATTATACTAACGGTTTTTGTAGTCTGGATGCTTTTCTTCGACGAAAACTCTTACCTAACACACAGGGAGTTCGATAAAGAAATTAAAGAATTAGAAACCTGGATTGATTATCATAAAAAGAAAACAGCTCAGGATAAACAAACTATAAAAAATCTTCAGGATTCATTGGAGCTTGAGCGATTTGCGAGAGAAAAGTATTTAATGAAAAAGAAAGACGAAGATATTTATATAATTGAATTTGATACGATAAAAAAATAATGGGAGCATATTTATTTGATGAGTTTGAAGGTATTTCTGAAAAAGCTTGGAAACAAAAAATACAAGCAGATCTTAAAGGCTTAGATTACAACGATACACTTTTATGGCATACCACTGAAGGTATCACAGTTAAACCTTTTTACACCAAAGAAGATCGTTCGCATCAAGAAATAGCATTACCAAAAAATAACTTCAACATTTGTCAATCTATTTTTATTGATAACGAAGTTGTTGCAAATAAATTAGCAACCGATACAATAAACAGAGGTGCAACCGCTATTGAATTTGTAGCTGACAAAGAATTTAATTACGAAAAGACTCTTCGAAACATTGATGCTACTTTAATCAAAATTTACTTCAAACTTAATTTCTTAGACGCTGCATTTATCAAAAAACTAGTCGCGTTTATAAATTCCTCAAATTGCTACATCAATGTGGATATTATTGGGAATCTAGCTAAAACAGGAAACTGGTTTAAAAACCTAAACGCAGATCACAAAGAATTAGAATCAATTATTGATTTAAGAAATTCTTTAGCTGTAAACTCTTCGGTTTATCAAAATGCAGGAGCTAATTCAGTGCAACAAATTGCTTATAGTTTAGCTCATGCTAATGAGTATTTAAACCATTTCGGTGGAGAAATAGCAGATAAAATTCATTTTAACTTTTCAGTAAGCACAAACTACTTCTTCGAAATTGCTAAACTAAGAGCGTTTAGATTACTGTGGAATTCTCTATTAAAAGAATACGATGTTTCCGAAAAGGAAGCTCATATTTTTACACAACCTACACTAAGAAATAAAACTCTTTACGATTATAACACCAATATGCTTAGAACAACTTCTGAATGTATGAGTGCTATTTTAGGAGGAGCAAATACAATTTCAAATGTTTCTTATGATGAAATCTTCCACAAATCAAATGAGTTTGGAGAACGTATTTCGAGAAATCAACTATTAATATTGAAAGAAGAGAGTGGTTTTCAAAACTCACAACATTTCGCAGACGGAAGTTACTACATCGAAAATATAACTGATCAACTTGCAGAAAAAGCTTTAGAAGTTTTTAAGAGTATAGAAGAAGGTGGTGGTTTTTTGAAACAATTGAAGGAAGGAATTATCCAGAGAAAGATTAATGAATCTGCACAAAAAGAACAAGATCTCTTTGATAAAGGAGAATTAGTTTTACTAGGAACAAATAAGATTCAAAATGAGAAGGATAAAATGAAGAACGACTTAGAGCTCTTTCCTTTTGTTAAAAAACGTTCTGAAAAAACTTTAATACAACCTATAATCGCAAAAAGACTAGCTGAACAAATAGAACAAGAACGTCTAGATAATGAGTAAAAACATCATTCTTTTTATTTTCATGTTTTGTACAAATTCTTTGGTTTTTGCACAGGATGACTTCTATGGATCATTTGGAGATAGAGAAGATGATAAATTAATTCTTGAAATGGTATCGCATTTTGAGAAAACACTTTGTGATTATTACAATATTCAACCTAACAAATCTTCGAACGCTTTTAAAAAGTACATAGAAGATATTTCAAAAGAAGACTTAAAGTTTGCTACGTTTTTAGCAAAATTAACTAACGACAAGAGCTTGAATTTATTAAAAGAATCACATGATGAATTATTCGAATATGTTTGGATTAAAAGTTCAGACAACAGACATAAGTTATCTTCATTAAGCTTTACTCCGTTCACTCCCGAACAAATTAAGGCTTTTGAAGATGAAGAGTATTTCAATGAATTTGTAGAGAAGATTCAAGCGCAGGAATTCGTATACATTCTGAATTATGAAGAGACTTTTGGAGATAAAATAATTCAAGAAAGCAAAAACCAAAACATTAAAGATTTCATTATCACGTTTAGAGAAAATTATATTAATCATCCGTTATTAATAGCTCCTTTACTAAACTTAACCGATGAAGAATATGAAAATCAAGCCGTAAAAACCTTTATTGCATTTGAGTTTTTTTACACATGCTTAAATTCAAAAGTAGCATATGAGTAAATACAGATACATATTATTTTTTACTCTTTGCTATATGACTATTTATTCGCAAAGTGAATCTCCTTTAGAGCAAAGTAGAAATGACATCATCCAATCAATGACAGATGTCTTTGAAAATACAATTTGTGATTATTATAAGATTGAAACTAAAAATTCTCATGAAGCTATTAAACTATTCTTAACTGATTCAGGAGAAGATTTTAAAGACTATAATAAATTCAAAAAAATCGTTACTCCAAAAGCAACGGAGAAACTAAATCAATCTCTAACTGAATTAAGAGATTATATTTGGATTACAAAAAAGCAACGAAGAAAAAAATCTGGTCGTTTAGGACTTGAAGAATTTGATGAAACAACTTTATCTCAAATGACTCCAAGAACTATAAGATATTATAAAAAAATGCAAAGTAACGATAACGATTTAGTTTTGAACTACTTTGACAAATTCTCGGAAAAACTAATGTTAGAATCTAATAATGAAGATATTATTGATTTAATTTTAACATTCAGAGAAGTTCCTAACGATTATCCTTCAATAATTGCTTTAGCTTTGAAGGATTTAACGGAAAAAGATTTTAAAAATAGTTCAGTAAAGACATTTATAGCTTTTGAACTGTATTATTCTTATTTAAACTTACAACTACAAGATGAGTAGAAAAGATATATCAAATATTAAACTAGAGAAGAAATCATCATCAACAAACAAAAGTTTACAACATGAAGATTTCATCGCTGGTATTGCTCCCAATTTAAGAGGACCTTATTCTACAATGTATGTTAGAAGACCTTGGACAATTAGACAATATGCAGGATTTTCTACAGCAGAAGAAAGTAATGCTTTTTATAGAAGAAATTTAGCAGCTGGACAAAAAGGACTATCCGTAGCATTCGATTTAGCAACACATAGAGGATACGATTCAGATCACGAAAGAGTTCAAGGAGATGTTGGAAAAGCTGGAGTAGCTATTGATTCTGTTGAGGACATGAAAGTTCTTTTCGATCAGATTCCTTTAGATAAAATGTCCGTTTCCATGACAATGAATGGAGCGGTTTTACCAATTTTAGCTTTTTACATAATTGCAGCGGAAGAACAAGGTGTAGCTCCAGAATTATTATCTGGAACCATACAAAATGATATTCTTAAAGAGTTCATGGTTCGTAACACCTATATTTATCCACCTACTCCATCAATGAAAATTATTGCTGATATTTTTGAATATACTAGTAATAATATGCCTAAGTTCAATTCAATTTCGATCTCTGGATATCATATGCAAGAAGCTGGAGCAACACCAGAAATCGAATTAGCCTACACTTTAGCAGATGGTTTAGAATACATTAAAACCGGATTGGCCGCAGGTATGGACATCGACACCTTCGCTCCTCGCCTATCTTTCTTCTGGGCAATTGGAATGGACCATTTTAGAGAAATTGCAAAAATGCGTGCCGCTAGAATGTTATGGGCAAAACTTGTAAAACAATTCAATCCAAAAAACCCTAAATCCCTAGCTTTAAGGACACACTGTCAAACCAGTGGTTGGAGTTTAACAGAGCAAGATCCTTTTAATAATGTTGCAAGAACAACTATCGAAGCGATGGCTGCTGCATTTGGTGGAACACAAAGTTTACACACAAATGCTTTAGATGAAGCTATAGCATTACCTACTGATTTCTCTGCTCGTATTGCGAGAAATACTCAGATTTATCTTCAACAAGAAACACACATAACAAAAACCGTAGATCCTTGGGCGGGTAGTTACCATCTTGAACAATTAACCGAGGAAATTGCCAACAAAGCTTGGGAATTAATTCAAGAAACAGAAGAACTTGGAGGAATGACAAAAGCAATTGAAAAAGGAATTCCTAAAATGCGTATTGAAGAAGCTGCTGCGATAAAGCAAGCTAGAATCGATAGCGGACAAGATATAATTGTTGGAGTAAATAAATATCAACTAGAACAAGAAGATCCATTACACATTTTAGAAGTTGATAATGAAGCCGTAAGAAAATCTCAAATTGAGCGTTTGGAAGATTTAAAAGCAAAAAGGAATTCTAGTAATGTTGAACAATCTTTAGCAGATTTAACAGATTGTGCAAAAACAGGTAATGGAAATTTACTAGATTTAGCAGTAAAAGCTGCAAGAAACAGAGCTTCGTTAGGAGAAATTTCTGATGCCTTAGAAGCTGTATTCGGAAGACATAAAGCAGTTCATAAAACAATATCTGGAGTGTATAGTAAAGAAATTAAAGACGATTCATTATTCAAAAAAGCAAGTGAGTTAGCTGATAAATTTGCTGAACTTGAAGGACGAAGACCAAGAATAATGATTGCTAAATTAGGACAAGATGGACATGACAGAGGAGCAAAAGTAGTTGCTACAGGTTATGCTGATTTAGGTTTTGATGTTGATGTTGGTCCTTTATTTCAAACACCAAAAGAAGCTTCAAAACAAGCTATTGAAAATGATGTCCATATTATTGGTATCTCCTCTTTAGCAGCTGGACATAAAACATTAGTTCCTCAGGTAATTGAAGAATTAAAAAATTATGGTCGAGAAGATATTATGGTAATTGTAGGTGGTGTAATTCCTGCTCAAGATTATCAGTTTTTATTCGATGCTGGAGCCGTTGGAGTTTTTGGTCCTGGAACCAAAATTGCACAAGCAGCAATTGACATGCTTGAGATTTTAATTGATAGTACAGAAGAATAATTATGCAAATAAAATTCATCAACAGACAAACAGGAGAAACGCAAACAGAAACTCCACCAGGAGAAGGTTTCTTGAAAATGCTGTACAATAATCCTTTTGGAAAATTAGCGCTACTACCTTTAGTGAAACGTAAATTCTTATCTGAATGGTATGGTAGAAAAATGGATAAACCATCTTCTGTTTCTAAAATTCAAAAATTTGTTGATGATTTAAATATTGATATTAATGAAGCAGAAAAAAAGATAAATGATTTTATTTCTTTTAACGACTTTTTCTACAGAAAATTAAAACCAGAAGCAAGACCAATTGAAGAAGGATTCGTTTCTCCGGGAGATGGAAAATTACTTGCTTTTGAAAATGTTACAGATGTACATAATTTCTTTATAAAAGGAAGAAAATTTACTCTTGAAGAATTTCTAGCCAATAAAGAATTAGCACAAACTTATAAAAACGCTTCACTACTTATTTTAAGATTAGCTCCAAACGATTATCATAGATATCATTTCCCTTATGAAGGAACACCTTCTGAAATGGTTAAAATTAAAGGAGACTATTTATCTGTTTCACCATATGCCTTAGCAGGAAATTTTACAAAAGTATTTTGTGAAAATAAAAGAGAGTATTGCATCCTTGAAACAAAAGATAAAGGAAACATTATCCTAGCTCCTGTTGGAGCTACCATGGTTGGTAGTATAATTCAAACGTATACAGCTAACAAACCCTTAAATAAAGGAGATGAAATGGGGTATTTTGCTTTCGGAGGCTCAACTATTGTAGTTCTTATTGATAAGAACAAGATCAAAATTGATCAAGATATACTCAACAACACTAAAAACAGAATTGAAACATTCGTAAAAATGGGTGAGAAAATTGGGCAGTAGAATTGCCTTAATTTTAACTTAATCTAAACATCAAAAAACAGTTAATTTCTAAAGTTAATTCCTCTAACTTTCCGTAAATTTGCACAGTTTTTATCTACTCATTTTACAATGAAAAAAATCTTAAATATACTTTACTCCACTCGTTTAATGGCTGTCCTATTTATTGTTTTTGCTGCAGCCATGGGAATCGCAACTTTTATAGAAAATGATTTTGGAACTCAGACTGCCAAAAAACTAGTTTATAACGCATGGTGGTTCGAGTTAATAATGTTGTTTTTTGTAATCAACTTTTTTGGAAATATTTTCAGGTATCGCTTGTTGAGAAAAGAAAAATGGACTGTTTTTATGTTTCATATTGCTTTTCTTTTCATTTTAATTGGAGCTGGAATTACCCGCTACATTGGATATGAAGGAATGATGATTATTGACGAAGGAGAAACAACGAATACATTTTTATCTGAAACAAATTACTTAAATGTTATCATTGATGATAATGCCTCGCAAAAAGCCTACGAAGAAAAACTTCTACTTTCTGCTTGGGGTAAAAATTCGTCTGAATTTTCTTTTGTATTCCAACCCAATAAAAACAAACCAAAGCATGAAGTAAATTTTAAACTTGTTGACTTCATTCCTTGGGCAGAGAAAAAATTAATTTTAGATGAAAACGGTGTTGAATATTTACATTTTGTAGAAAGTTCAAGTGGTACAAGACACGATCATTATATAAAAAGAGGAACAATTCAAAACATTCATAACATTCTAGTTGGTTTTGATGCTCCAAATAGAAATGCTACTATTAACCTTTTTTATGTTGACGGAAGTTTAAAAATGACCTCTAAACAAGATGGAAATTGGTTAAGAATGGCTGATCAAAAACAAGGGAAAATTGTAAAAGATAGTGTTCAACATTTTCAATATACAACTTTACATTCTCTTAACGGTTTTCAATTTGTAGTTCCGAAACCTGCAGAGAAAGGAGAAATGAAAACGGTAAGAGGAAAGAAAGACAATAAGAAATTTGACATTGTAATCTTCGATGTTACTACTAACGGAAAAACTGAACGCGTTGAGTTTTCAGGTGGACAGTTTAACACTAAAGGAAAAAAAGAATTCTCTATAGATAATTTAAATTTTAGAGCTTGGTACGGAGCAAAATTACTTCAAACTCCATTTAGTATAAAACTGAATGATTTCCAATTAGAAAAATATCCTGGTTCCGAAAGTGCTTCTTCTTATGCAAGCGAAGTAACTGTAGTTGATAAAAATGAATCTTTTGATTACCGAATTTTTATGAACCATATTCTAGACCATAAAGGATACAAATTTTTCCAAGCAAGTTATCAGAATGCTGGAGAGGCTATTGAACAAACTCATTTATCTGTAAATCATGATTTCTGGGGTACTTTTATAACTTATATTGGATACTCATTATTATATATAGGATTGATTTCTTCATTATTTGCAAAATACACTCGTTTTGACGATTTAAAGAAAGGTCTAGTTAAAATTAGAAAAAAGAAAGCTGCTTTATTTATTCCTCTTTTTCTTCTTTCAACCGTTTGTTTAGCTCAACATAGTGCTCATGGAAACAATACCGACAACAGGTTAAGTGAACAGAAAGTTGATAGTATTCTTAAAGCTAATTTAGTGTCAGTTGAACATGCTGAAAAATTCAGTCATTTAGTAATCCAGGATGCAGGAGGTAGAATGAAACCTGCGCATACTTTTGCTTCTGAATTAGTAAGAAAAGTAGCTCAAACAGATAAGTTCAACGACATGACTCCGAGTCAAGTTTTACTCTCTATTACTGAGAATCCTACTTTTTGGTTACAAGTTCCATTTATTTACTTAGAAGAAGGTAATTCTGAAATTAGAAAAATTCTAGGATTGAGTAAAGAAAGTACTCATGCTCGTTTTATAGATTTCTACGATGCTCAAGGAAACTCTAAGATTGGAAACTTAGTTATAGAAGCGCAAAAGAAGAAAATTCAAAATAAGTTTGAGAAAGACCTAGTAAAAATTGAACGAAGAATCTGGTTACTTTCTCAAGCATTAGGTGGTGGAATTTTAAAGATTTTCCCAATTCCAGGGAATGAAGAAAACAAATGGGTTTCTCAACCAGAAACTGCAACTGCTGGATTCAGAGCTACAGACTCTGTTTTTGTTAGACAGTCATTACCTGTTTACATGCAATTACTTCAAAAATCAAAAAAATCAGGAGACTATACTGAAGCCAATCAAATTCTAGACGGAATTAAAAAGTTCCAAAACAAATATGGATCAGAAGTTATGCCATCAGATGACAAAGTAAATCTCGAAATAGCATACAACAAGATTAATATTTTTACAAAGTTATTCTTACTATATGGACTCTTCGGTTTCTTATTAATTGCTGCTGTAATCTTAAATATTTTCTCTCAGAAAAAATATGTGGGCTACATTGTAAAAGGTTTAATAGCCATTATTATAATGTTATTCATTTTCCACACTTTAGGATTGTTATCCCGATGGTATATTAGCGGAAACGCCCCTTGGAGTAATGCATATGAGAGTATCATATATGTGGCGTGGGCCACTATGCTTTTTGGGCTATACTTAGGAAGAAAATCTTCTTTAACTATTGGAGCTGCAACTTTTGTGTCTTGCGTAATTTTAATGATTGCGTTAGGTAATTGGTTAGATCCAGAAATTGCAAACCTTCAGCCAGTATTGAATTCATGGTGGTTACTTGTTCATGTTTCTATTATTGTAGCTAGTTACGGCCCATTTTCACTAGGTATGGTATTGGGTGTAGTTTCATTAATACTAATGATTTTCACTACGGATAAGAATAAAAAGAAAATGGAAACCAACATAAAAGAACTTACTATTATTAATGAGATGTCTTTAACAGTTGGTCTAGTCATGCTAACCGTTGGTAACTTTTTAGGTGGAATGTGGGCTAACGAAAGTTGGGGAAGATATTGGGGCTGGGACCCAAAAGAAACATGGGCTTTAATTTCTATTATGATTTATGCCTTTGTTCTTCACATGAGACTCATCCCAGGTTTACGAAGCAAATACACATTTAACTTGTGGTCTGTAATCGCTTATGCTTCAATTATGATGACGTATTTCGGAGTTAACTTTTATTTAGCAGGATTACATTCATATGCTAGTGGTGATAGAGTAATAACACCTAGTTCCGTATATTATTCTGTAGCTTTTGTAGCTATTATTGGATTATTCGCATGGTTTAAGCACAAAAAACTATATCGCAATTAAGCCGATTAGGTTTAAAAATGTACATTTGCCAATCAAATAAAAAACAACTATGTTCAATAAAAATATAAAACTAATTCTAGCAGTATTAACAGCAGCATGGGCTGTTTATGAATTTTCACAAGGACATATAGGTAATGGTCTTGCAATTTTATTACTTACTGGTATTTTTATTTTATTTTATTTTAAAAATGAATTCATTTTACTTGCCTTTTTACAATTAAGAAAGCAAAACTTTGAAGGAGCTAAAAATTGGCTAGCCTATATTAAAAATCCAGAAGCTGCTTTAACTGTTAAACAACAAGGTTATTATAACTACCTACATGGTATTATGCTTTCTCAAACTAACATTACTCAAGCAGAGAAATTTTTAAAAAAAGCTGTTAAGTTAGGTTTATCTATGGATCACGATTTGGCAATGGCCAAATTACAATTAGCTGGAATAGCTATGACGAAAAGAAGAAAAAGGGAAGCTACAACATTAATGAATGAAGCTAAGAAGTTAGATAAGCATGGAATGTTAAAAGAACAACTACAAATGTTAAAACAACAAATGAAGAAGATTTAACTTCTAATTTGGTTTAAACAATATATTGTATCTTTATCCTGGTTTGACTCTGAAAAATGATTAGAAACTTTCTTTTAAAAGCTTTAAACAGGCACGCCTCACATTGGGTAGTGCTATTAATTGACACTCTTCTTGTTGCATTATCTTTCATTTTAGCTTACACCGTAAGATTTAATGCATCTTTAAATTTTAATACTGGAAATCTTGCTTATCAAATCCCATTTGTATCGTTTATATTTCTTGTGTGCTTTTGGTTTGTAGGCTCAAATAGAGGAATTATCAGACATACTGGTACAAGAGACGCTTTTAATGTTTTTATAGGAGTTACCATCGCATCTATGAGTATTATCTTTATAGTTGCAATTAATAATGTATACGAGGTTTTGCCTTCTTACACAATTCCCAAAACCATAATTCTTATACATTATTTTATTACAGTTTTTGTCCTAATTGTAAGTCGATTCATATTTAAAGCATTTTATGAAATTATTTCTTCAGAGTTAAAAGACATAACTAATGTAATGATTTATGGTGCTGGAGATTCTGGTTTGATTACATACGGAGCTCTTAATAGAGATACAAAAAACAATTATGAAGTAATTGGATTTATTGACGATGATAGGAATAAGGTCGGGAAAAAAATAGATAGAGTAAAAATTTACCATAGATCTGAGATTGACAAGAAATTCATTGAGAAAAAAGAAGTTGACGAGATCATTTTCTCCATTCAGAATATAAAATCAGAAAGACTATTATTTTTAACAGATAAAACTCTAGAACTTGGAGTAAAGCCTAAAATAGTTCCACCTTTATCTAATTGGATTGGTGGGGATTTTGAAGCTAATCAAATTAAACAAGTAAAAATTGAAGATTTACTAGATCGTAAACCTATATCTATTGATAATCCAATAGTAAAGCGTGACGTTAATAATAAAGTTGTTTTAGTAACTGGTGCTGCTGGTTCTATTGGAAGTGAAATATCACGCCAAATAAGTAAATATAATCATAAACATCTTATTTTAGTTGATCAGGCAGAATCTCCCTTATACGAAATTCAACAAGAATTAGTGCGTCAGGGTATCGAGAATTTCACATCTATTGTAGCCGATGTTCGTGACATCCAAAGAATGGAATCAGTTTTCGAAGAATTTAAACCTAACAAAGTCTATCATGCAGCGGCCTATAAACATGTCCCTTTAATGGAAGACAGCCCTTATGAAGCAATAAAAATAAATGTAGGTGGTACTAAAATTATAGCAGATTTATCTATTAAATACAATGTTGAAAGGTTTGTTATGGTTTCGACTGATAAAGCAGTTAACCCCACAAATGTTATGGGAGCTACGAAAAGAGTCGCTGAAATGTATATATCTTGTCTTAGTTCAAAATCTAATACAACAAAATTTACTACAACTCGTTTTGGAAATGTATTAGGTTCTAATGGCTCTGTAATACCTTTATTTAAAAAACAAATAGAAGCTGGTGGTCCTCTAACAGTTACTCACAAGAATATTACGAGATATTTTATGACAATACCTGAAGCTTGTCAGTTAGTTCTAGAGGCTGGTACTATGGGAGATGGAGGTGAAATCTACATTTTTGATATGGGTAAATCTGTAAAGATTTTTGATATTGCAAAACGAATGATACACCTTTCTGGGTTAAAATATCCAGAAGACATCGATATTAAAATTACAGGTTTAAGACCAGGCGAAAAACTTTATGAAGAATTATTAGCCAATGGTGAAAATACAACACCGACCTATCATGAGAAAATAATGATTGCCAAGAATCAAAAAATAGACACTAATCTATTCAAATCAAAAATAGAACAATTGTGTATTGAAAACATTAAAAATGACAATGGTTTATCCGTTAAATTACTCAAAGAAATAGTACCTGAGTACAAATCAAATAATTCTGTTTACGAAAAACTAGATGTTCAAAAAACAAATTAAATTGATTACTTTCGCAAAAAATTTACACATGCAAAAAGCAAAAATAATTCTCCTAATACTTGTTACAATTAGCATTACTTCTTGTGTTTCTAAAAAGAACATAACCTATTTTCAAAATGACGCTATAGAACAAGCCAAAGTATCCAATTCTTATAAAACGGTATTTAAGCCAGATGATTTGTTACAGATAACAGTATCAGCTGTAGATTTCGAAACTGTTAAACCGTTCAACTTACCTGCTGTAAGCTTTGCTACAACTACTGATCGAGCTATTGGAACCCCTCAACAACAAACTTATCTCATCGATAATGAAGGTAACATAGATTTCCCTGTTATTGGTAAACTTAAAATTGGAGGACTTACGAGACAAGAAACTATTACCTTACTAAAAAATAAGCTAGATCCTGATTATGTAAAAAATCCAACTATAAATATTAGAATTGCAAACTATACCATTACTGTTTTAGGCGATGTAAGGAAACCTGGTACATATACAATACCTAATGAACGTATAACAATTCTAGAAGCAATTGGTTTAGCTGGTGATTTAAACATTACAGGTAAAAGAAATACAGTGAAAGTATTTAGAGAGATTGATGGAAAGAAAAAACAATTTGATATTGATTTAAGATCAAATAAAATATTTACGTCTCCTGTTTATTATCTTCAACAGAATGATTTGGTATATGTAGATCCTAATAAATCATCATCTCAAGATGCTGCCTTCAATCGAAATACAGGGCTTTTCGTATCTATAGGATCCATAATAGTTTCTTTAATCGCCGTATTAACAAGATAAATTCTCTTCAATGAATATCAATATTAATAAACCACAAATAGAAGAGCATGAAACCATTAATATAAGAGCTGAATTAGAGAAGTATCTTATTCACTGGAAATGGTTTGTATTAGGTATGATAGTCAGTTTAGCACTAGCATTCTTATATTTAAGGTATAGCACACCCAAGTTTACAGCTTCTTCAAAAATAATGATTAAGGATAATAAAAAATCCGGAATATCAGCAGAATTAGAAGCCTTTAAAGATTTGGGAATAGTTGGTGCGGGATCAAGTAACAACCCTGATAATGAGATTGAAATATTAAAGTCCAGAAAAATTTTACGTAAAGTTGTAAAGAAATTAAATCTTAATGTAAAATATATCTCAGAAGGACGAGTTAAGAATTCTGAAATTTATAATAAAACTCCTGTTTTATTTAATCTTTCAGATTCATTATTCTTTTCAAAAAATAGTAAATCTTTCTCTTTTTCAGTTTTAATTAAAAATGAAAATCAATTTGATATTTTTGATATTGAAGGTAACCTCATCAAAGAGAATTTAAATTTTGATGAAAAATTTAATCTAACTCTACAACACTATTCTAACACCTTTAATTTAGAAAGTATATCACTACTGAAAACACCATTTTTTAACAATGAATATGTAAATAATAAGATTATCATTAATATTTATTCTGACAACTTAATTATAGATGGTCTTATTAATAGTGTCGCTATTGCTCCTATAAATAAGAATTCAAGTGTTCTTAAACTTTCTTTACAATCATCGGTTCTTCAAAAAGCGGAAGATGTATTAGATGAATTAGTTCACCAATATAATCTTGACGCAAAAAATGATAAAAGCGAAGTTTCAAGAAAAACTGTTGAATTCATTAATGAAAGATTAGACAACGTTGGTGGAGAATTAGCTATCGTAGATGATAATGTCAAAAACTTCAAAAAGAAAAATCGTGTGACTGATATTCAATCCGAAGCACAATTAGTTCTTGAGACAAGTACTTTAAACAAACAAAAATTAATTGATGCCAATATTCAGTTAAGTATTGTAAAATCTTTAAAAGAGGAACTATCAAAATCAGAAGATATTCTTCCTGTTAACTTAGGATTACAGGATCCTAATGTTGCTAGATACATTTCCGATTATAATCAATTATTAAGTAAAAAAAGGCGTTTACTCAAAAGTGCTGGAGAGAAGAACTCTATAATTGTAGAAATTCAAGAGAATATTAATAGTATTAGAAAAAGTTTAGAAAACAGTCTTGAAAATCAACAAAGATCTATTCAATTAAACGTTAATAATTTAGTTAGTGAGGCAAATAGATTCAACTCAAAAATTTCCTCTATCCCATCAAAAGAAAGAGAATTTTTAGACATTGCAAGGCAACAAGAAATAATTGCTGGATTATACACATATTTATTGAAGAAAAAAGAAGAAACAGCTATATCACTCGCTGTTACTGTTCCTAACGCCAAAATTATAGATAAAGCCTATGGATCAGGCGTTCCAGTTTCTCCTAAAAAACGTATTATATTTCTCGGAGCTTTAGTTTTAGGATTAATTATTCCTTTCATTATAATATATTTAAGAGATTTACTTGACACTAAAGTCCATACTAAAAAGGATATTCAAGATTTAACTTCGGTTCCTTTTATAGGTGATATTCCTCATTCAGAAACAAAGGAAAAGATAGTAGTTGGAACAGATGCAAGATCGAGTGCAGCTGAAGCATTTAGATTAGTTAGGACTAACTTAGACTTTATGCTAACTGGAAATGAAAAATCTAATCAAGGAAAGACTATATTCATTACTTCAACTACAAGTGGTGAAGGAAAATCTTTTATCTCTATAAATTTATCAGCCACATTAGCTTTATCAGGTAAGAAAGTTATTCTGGTAGGAATGGATTTAAGGGCGCCAAAAGTAACAGAATATTTAAACATCCCAGAGCGAAAAGGGATAACGAACTATATTACGAATAATGACATATCAATAGATTCTTTGAAATTTAGAGTTCCTGAATTAAAAGATCTTGATATAATTGCATCTGGTGTAATTCCTCCAAACCCTGCTGAGTTGTTAATGTCACCTAGAATAGATGAGTTATTTGAAACATTAAGAAATGATTATGATTATGTTCTTGTTGATACAGCACCAGTTAATTTAGTAACAGACACTTTATTAATTTCTAAATATGCTGATGTTTTCTTATATGTTAGTAGAGCAAATTATTTAGATAAACGATTATTAGCCGTGCCTGATACATTATATAGAGAAAATAAACTTCCAAACATGGCAATAATACTTAACGATACCGATATGAAACGTGGATATGGTTATGGATACGGTTATGGTTATGGCTATGGGTATGGTAATATTCAAGAGGAAAATAATAAACCTTGGTACAAAAAGTTATTTAGTTAAAATAAAAAAGGAGCTTAAGAAGCTCCTTTTTTATTAGTAGAATTTTGAATTATTCTTAATTAATCCCTCTATATTCTTCTTTATTTTTTTTGTTCCTATCTTTTCTAATAATCGTAAATGATTTTTATGATGCGTATCAGTTCCGACAAAATCGTATAAATTCTCTTTCAGTAATTTCTCAGCGGTTTTCTTCACACTCGTACCATACTGTTCAGTTAAAGACAGTAAATTCAACTGAAATAAACAACCCGCTTTTTTTAATTTATAATAACTTTGAAAATCATTATGGTAAAAATTGTATCGTTCTGGATGAGCTAAAACAGGTTTATACCCTTTTAACTGAATTTCAAAAAGAATATCATAAAGGTTAATAGGAGCATTAAAATATGACATCTCAACTAATATTATATTATCCTTTAACGGAAGTATATCGTTTTTCTCTAATCGTTCAGAAAACCGCTCATCCATCATATATTCAGCCGCAGCATCAATCCTAACATCATTAAAGCCTCTCTCTTTAAGTACTTCCCTCACTTCTTCAAGTTTGTTCTTAATCGTTTCTGTTGAATTAGGATAAACATCTCCTAATACATGAGGTGTTGTAATAAAGTTTTTAATTCCGAAAGAATGCATCTTAGTGATTAAGGCTATGGAGTCCTCAATGTTCTTAGCACCATCATCAATACCCGGTAACAAATGAGAATGTATATCTACAAATAAATCACCAAAAATTTCATTCAGTGGAATCGTCTTTTCTTTAAAGAAAAACATAATTATCAATTTTCTTACTAAACAAAATTACTGTTTTTTACACAAAAATCTACTTTATTTATTTCGAAAACGATTGAGTTTTATCAAGCTATTGTATAAGATAAATTGAAAATATATATTTGAATAACTCAATGAATTATAGAGATGATTTTAATAGCAGACGGCGGGTCTACAAAAGCAGATTGGATTGCTTTAGACAAAAATAGAAATGAAGTATTTAGAGCAAGAACATTAGGTTTAAACCCTGCGGTTGTTCCTAGTGAAGAACTCAATAATCGTATCGTGAATATGTTTCAGCTTATCAACATAAAAGATGAAGTTGAAGAAATACATTTTTACGGTGCGGGATGTGGTACACCTAAACCTGTTCAGATACTTCATGATGTTATGAAAGGTATTTTTACAAATGCTTCAATACATATAGCTGAAGATATGCTTGCAGCAGTTTACGCTGCTTCTGGAACCAACCCATCTATTGTCTGCATTCTTGGAACCGGATCAAACAGCTGTTACTTTAACGGTTCAGAAATGGAAATGTTAACCGCATCATTAGGTTATTCTATAATGGATGAAGCAAGTGGAAATTATTTCGGAAGACTTTTAATTAGAGATTATTACTACAACAAAATGCCTAAGCAAATTGCTAAAAGCTTTGAAAGTGAATTCAATTTAGATGCTGACTATATCAAAATGAATTTGTATAGAAAGCCTAATCCAAATATGTACTTAGCAACGTTTGCAAAATTCATGTTTGAATTCAAAAATGAAAAATACATTAAAAAGCTGATTAGGAAAGGATTTCAAGAGTTTTTCAAATATAGAATACTTCCTTATAAAAAGGATAATTCAACTCCAATCTATTTCATTGGCTCAATAGCATATTATTTCAAAGAAACTTTAGAAAAAGTAGCTAATAAACATGATTTAAGCGTAACCGGTATAATTCAACGCCCAATCGATAATCTTCTTGAATATCACAAAGAAAATATCAATTAATAAAATCCAAACAGCGTTCTAGAGCCATTCCTCTAGAACCTTTTATTAATATTTTACTTTCATTCATTGGATTGTTTTGTAAATAGGATTTAACATCTTCAAACTCCTTAAATTTAAGTGCAGAAGTAATTTTAACGCTGTTAAAATTATTTCCAACTAACATCACTTTAGTTATATGAAGGTCTTCGCTCAGTAAAGCTATATTCTGATGTTCAACATCACTATCCTTACCTAATTCAAACATGTCGCCCAGAATAACAACTTTATTTTCACCAGAGAGTTTATCAAAGTTCTCTAACGCTGCTTTCATACTTGTTGGGTTCGCATTATAAGCATCAAGAATTATTTCATTAGATCCTCTCTTTATGACTTGGGATCTGTTATTCTTAGGAACATAACTCTCAATAGCTTCTTTAATATCATCCAATTGAACATTAAAATACTGACCTATAGTTATAGCTGCTGCAATATTATTATAATTGTATTGCCCTAATAAATTACTTTGAATAATTTCATCTTTATAACTCAGACTCACAAATGGATTGGCTGATATAAACTCAACTGATTCAGCAAAAAATATTTGATTTGCTTCTTTAGATTTCTCCATCTGAATTTTATCCTCCTGATTAACCACAACTTTACCATTTGATTTTATGACAAAACCATACAATTCAGACTTCGCTTCAATAACTCCTTGAACAGAACCAAAACCTTCCAAATGAGCCTTACCGAAATTTGTAATATATCCCACAGAAGGTTCTGAAATCTCAGATAATAATTTGATCTCACCATGATGGTTTGCTCCCATTTCCACAATACCAACCTCAGTTTTAGGATTCATTGATAATAACGTCAATGGCACTCCGATATGATTATTCAAATTACCCAAAGTAGCCGTAGTGTTATATTTTTTACTTAGTACCGCATTAATAACCTCTTTTGTGGTTGTTTTTCCATTACTACCAGTTAAACCAACGATAGGAATACCTAATTCCCTGCGATGATAATTTGCTAAGTTCTGAAGTGTCTTCAGTACATTTTTTACCAGAATAATCTTTTCATTCGTCGCATACTCCTCTTCATCTATAACGGCATACGATGCTCCTTTCTTAATTGCTTCTTCGGCAAATTTGTTCCCATTAAAATTTTCACCTTTTAAAGCGAAAAATATAGTTCCCTTTCTAATTTTTCGTGTATCCGTATCAACTAAATACTTCTCCCTGTATAAACGGTAAAGCTCTTTTATTTCCATATTGTAAAAATAAAAAACCTCACTGAAATCAGCGAGGTTTTATTAATGTGCATTTTTTATAATACACATAAAATAACTTAATATTATCTCCTTGAATAAATATATCTCGGAGTTGCTGTCTTCTTTTGGTTTCTAACCATAGGTCCAACTTTGTCCGTAGCACATCTAAATCCAATATAATTCGTTGAAATGTATTCTGGGAAATATCTTCTCTGAGCAGGATCTAACCAGTACTCTCTATCTGCCCAAGAACCACCTTTGTAAACTCTAGTTTTATTACTAATTAAAGTTCTTCTTGTTTTCTTATCATACTCTAATTTAGACACAACGTTTCCTAAAGAATCTCTTTCGCTTTCCGGTCTAATTGGTGAATTATACATTCTTGGACTTCCTGCTAACTGATCCTCTTCTAAATTAAAGAACTTCGAAGACTTTTGATCACCATCATTTAAATCTGAATTATCAGCGAATGAATAATTTCTTCTCATGTAAGTATCATCCTTAGTAATAGGAATGTATCTAAATGATCCCGGTAATGCCTTTGGCATAACCTTCCCATTTACAAGAGTATCCAACTCTACTTGACTATCATCAACGATAACAACTTTTCCGTCTTGATCAATCAATTTCTTTGTAAAGATGTTACCTCTAAAATAGTTAAAGTCATTTGCTTCAGAATCAACTAATGGACGATAAACATCTGATACCCATTCCGCTACATTTCCAGACATATCGTATAATCCAAATGCATTAGGAGGGTAACTTCTTACAGCATTAGGGATATCAGCACCATCACTACTCCAACCAGCAATACCACTATAATTTCCTTTTCCCTGCTTAAAGTTAGCCAACTGATCTCCTCTTTGAGATTTAGATCTGTTTCTTGTATATTTTCCTGACCAAGCATATTTCTTTCTACCACGGATATTGTTATATTCTCTGTTCTCAAAAATCGCTTTCGCAGCGTACTCCCACTCTACTTCAGTAGGTAGTCTAAATTTTTGTGATAAGATACCATCCGAAGACGTAACTTGTCTACCCGTAAATGCACCTTTAACAGGTTTTGGGTCTCCTTTTTTTCTTGGAACTGGTATACCTCTTTTATATATTGTAGAATCACCATCAAACAATGCATATGGTTGATCTAAATATACATCAGTATCAAAATTATTTTTCCCTTTAAACTTTAAAGAATCTTCCTTAAAGATATTAGTTATCACACCTTTATCCATTAAGATCTTTAAATTTACTGCATTTGTTCTCCATTTACAGTATTCGTTTGCTTGTAACCATGTTACACCAACTACTGGATATTCAGAATATGCTGGATGTCTTAAATAACTTTCTGATAATAAGTTCGTGTTCCCTAATCCCTTTCTCCAAACTAAAGTATCTGGAAGGATTGAAGGATAAATATGTTTAAATTGTGGGTCTTCCGGAGGAAATACATCTTTCGTGTATTGTAAGAATAAACCATATTCAGCATTAGTAACCTCAGCTTCATCCATGTAAAATGAACGAACGTGCATTTGTTTTGGAGTTGTATTCCAATCAAACATTACATCATCTTGTACCAATCCCATAGTATAGGTACCACCTTCAATGTGTACCATACCTGGAGGTACGTTACCATCTTTAAATTCTCCTTTTAAATAATTTCCATAGCTAGGATCGTTAAAGTTCCACCCAGTTAAAGATGAAGAACTAGAACCTCTTCTTGAACTCTGGCAAGAAGATAAAACAACTAAGGAAATGATTAGAAAGCTAAATAACTTAAATGTACTTTTCATGTATTTACTTAATTTTAGGGTCTGGCAATTTACAACATTTATCATTTAATACGAATATATAAATATAATAATTTTATATTATGTTAGAAATACTCTTAGTTAACGATTGTTTTTTCATTTTATTATAAGTAATCTTGCAAAAGATATACTAATGTAGTAACCATATCGTTATCTAATTGAATTTATGAAAAGACTTCTACTCCTTCTTATATTATTTTTAAGTTTTTCCAGTACTAGTCAAACTTCAAACACTGTACTTTCTAACGGTACATGGTATAAATTTGCAATTGACACTACAGGAGTTTT
This sequence comes from Tenacibaculum sp. 190524A05c, assembly GCF_964036595.1. Taxonomy (NCBI): domain Bacteria; kingdom Pseudomonadati; phylum Bacteroidota; class Flavobacteriia; order Flavobacteriales; family Flavobacteriaceae; genus Tenacibaculum; species Tenacibaculum platacis. The sequence goes on from NZ_OZ038523.1 coordinate 1,626,743, forward strand.
CAGAATAAATGCCGAATTCTTGCGCAATTTAGGATTAAATCCGAATTCTATTGATCCTAGAAACATAAAAATTTACGGTAATGGTGGTAAAACCCTTCCTGAATTAGCTTCAGACTTCAGATATAATGATTTACAAGAAAATTCAATATTTGTTAGCGGTGAAGCCGATGGTAGTTTTGATAGTAACGATTATGTTTTATTCTACGGAATTGGCCCACATAGTTGGTCTGTAGATATTCCAAATGAAACAGCATCACACGTTCAAAACATATATACGGATCAAGCATTCTATTTCATAACGGTTGCTGATACTCCTGGGAAAAGAATTACTAATCAAGCTGTACTAACTGGAACTTCAACAACTACCATCAATACTTATGATGATTATATTTTTTACGAAAAGGAAAATGTAAGTTTACTTGCCGTTGGTCGATTATGGTTCGGGGAAAACTTTTCAGTTAATCGAACTCAAGATTTCAATCTTCCATTTCCTAATGCCGCATCCGGAAATCCTATAACAGTTAAAGTAACTGCAGCATCACAATCCACTACAGCTTCAAATATGAATATCACTGTAAATGGTTTTAATGCTCCAACAATCGGTTTCCCTCCTGTTTCAAACTCAACATCATCAGGACTAGCAAGATATGGACAAAGCACATCACTGGTAAATTCAGCCAATACAATCTCAGTTCAGTTAGATTATAATAACAATGGAAATCCTTCAGCTAGAGCGTTTTTAGACTATATTGAGGTTATTGGTAAGAAAAATCTAACCTCATCTGGACAACAATTTACGTTTAGAAGTTTTGCAGAGGCTAAAGCTACGGGAATAGTAGACTACACTATTGGAAACGCTACTGAAATATTCAGAGTTTGGAATGTTACAGATCCTATTAATATTACCAATGTAGAAAACGAATCTGCTTCAAATTCTAATTTTATTTTTAAATCAAACGGAGGTAATTTAAACGAATATGTTGTAGTTAATGAAAATGACTATTATACACCAACTCAAATACAAGATCGTAGAGTAGCTAATCAAAACATACACGCTTTAACCGACATTGATTATCTTGTTATTACCAATAGCGAACTATTTAATGAAGCACAACGTTTAGCTGATTATCATCAAAATAATTCTGGTTTTAATTCTAGAGTAGTATTACTTTCAGAAATATATAATGAATTCGCATCAGGTAGTCCAGATGTTACTGGAATTAGAGATTTCATCAAATACCTGTACGACAATTCCGCATCAAACAAACTACAATATGTTTGCTTTTTTGGTGATTCATCATATGATTATAAAGATCGTATTTCTGGAAATAATAACGTAATGCCAACATTCCATGCTACTCAAAGTTTTGATTTGGTTTCATCTTATGTTACCGATGATTATTTTGTAATGATTGATGATACTGATGGAAGAATGTTAGGAAATGATAATATTGATATCAGTTCAGGTAGAATTCCTGTTACCACGGTTCAGCAAGCAAACAATGTTGTAAATAAAATTTTAAGTTATTACAATACATCTTCATTCGGAGATTGGAGAAATACCGTGACACTTGTTGCTGATGATATAGATGTAACTACAGACGCAACCTTACAATCAGGTTTAGAAGAAGTTGCAGATAGCATTAAAAAATACAAACCTATATTTAATGTAAATAAAATCTATGCTGATGCTTTTAGACAGGAAAATTCTTCTGGTGGTGAACGATATCCTCAAGTAAAAAACGCAATTACGAACACTATTGAAAAAGGAACCTTAGTATTTGATTATTTTGGACATGGTGGTGAAGACGGTTTAGCAGCAGAAAGGGTATTAGAAATTCCTCAAATACAAGAATTCAATAATAGTAATTTACCTTTATTTATTACTGTTACTTGTGAATTCTCAAGATTTGATAACCCTTTGAGAGATACCGCTGGAGAACAATTATTTCTCAATCCTAATGGTGGAGCCGTAAGTATGATTACTACCACGAGAGATGTTTTTATTTCTTTAGGAGAAGCCTTTAATAAAGAACTCACAAAATATGTTCTAGATTTTGATAACGCCGATGATGCCATTGCCAAAAACCTAATCAAAACTAAGAACGAAACAACGAGTAGCCAGCGATTTTTCATCTACTATTTCGGAGATCCAGCGATGAAACTTGCTATACCAAAACCCGATATACGTATTAGTAGAGTAAATGATGTTCCCATTACACAGCCTATAGATACATTAAAAGCGCTTTCAAGAATTAAAATTGACGGAATTGTTACCGATAATTCAGGCACTCCTTTAAACAATTTTAATGGAACAGTATTTACAACCATCTTTGATAAACCAATTGATAAAACAACTTTAGATAATGATGGTTTTGGAATCATAAATACATTCGATTCTCAAGAAAGTAAGATTTTTCGCGGAAAATCATCAGCTCAAAATGGAAACTTTAGTTTTGAATTTATCGTGCCAAAAGATATTAAAATTACTTACGGTAATGCTAAGTTTAGTTTTTATGCAGAAAACCAGGAAATTGATAAATCTGGTATTAATTTAGATGTTGTTGTAGGAGGAATTAATGATAACGCTCCGGAAGATTTAATTGGACCAGACATTCAATTATTTATGAATGATGAGTCATTTATTGATGGAGGGACCACCAACAGCTCTCCTAATCTAATTATAAAGCTTTCAGATATTAGTGGTATTAATACATCAATAACCGCTGTTGATCATGATATTGTAGCTATTTTAGATGATAATCAATCCGAACCGATCATACTCAATGATTTTTACGAAACAGAACTTGATGATTTTACTAAAGGAATTGTTAATTATCAATTACGAGATCTAACAGTTGGTACACATACAATAAAAATAAAAGCTTGGGATACATATAATAATTCATCTGAAGCTACGTTAACTTTTGAGGTTGTGAGTGATACTAAATTACTCTTAGAAAATGTTTTGAACTATCCAAACCCTTTCACTAATTATACGGAGTTTTGGTTTAATCACAACAAACCGAATGAACCATTAGAAGTTCAGGTTCAAGTATTTACTATTTCAGGGAAATTGGTTAAAACCATTAACGAAACAGTACAGACAACAGGTGGACTATCAAGATCAATTAATTGGAATGGTTTAGATGATTTCGGAAATAAAATAGGGAAAGGTGTATACTTATATAAACTAAAAGTAAGATCAACAGTAAGTAACCTTTCCTCCGAAAAATACGAGAAGCTCGTTATACTATAATAAAATTATATATTTGCCAAAACAATGTTAAAATTAAAAATGAAAAAATTTATACTACTGACACTATTAATTGGGTTAGGTTTTAAAGCCACTGCCCAATCTAAAGCTATTACAACATCGCTTCCTTTCTTGTTAATCACATCAGATGCAAGAGCGGGTGGTATGGGAGATATTGGAGTTGCAACTTCTTCAGATGCTTTCTCTTTATTTCATAATCCAGCTAAAATAGCATTCAATGAAAGTAAATTAAGTATTGGGGCAAACTACGTACCTTGGTTACGTAATCTAACTGATGATATTTTCGCAGGAAATTTATCTTTAGTAAATAGGTTTAGTGAAAATAGTGCTTGGGGAGTTGATTTAAAATATTTCTCTTTAGGAAGAATTGAACTTACAGATGATATTGGATTACCAACTGGTTTTAAAAACCCAACTGAATTTGCTTTATCCGGATATTACTCTTTAAAATTAAGCGAGCGTTTTTCTATGGGAGTTGGTTTAAAATATATTAACTCTAATTTAGATGTTGATGATTCTTTAGAAGCCGTTAACTCGTTTGCTGTAGATATTTCAGCATACTACCAATCTGACGAAGAAAATTATGGAACTTTCAACGGACGTTACCGTATTGGTGTTAACGTTGCAAACATAGGACCGAAAGTAGAATACACGCCAGGTGAAGAAAACTTTATTCCAACTATTGGTAAATTAGGAGGTGGGTTTGACTTTATCTTCGATGACTATAATACTTTAGGCGTTAATGTAGAGTTTAGAAAATTACTAGTACCTTCTAGTGGTACTGCTTCTTCAAGAGGTTGGTTTGAAGGAATGTTCACTTCTTTAGGAGATAGAGATTTTAGTGAAGAATTAAAAGAGGTAAATTGGTCATTAGGTGCCGAATATATGTACAACAATGCATTCGCAGTTAGAGCAGGTTACTTTAATGAGAGTGAAATTAAAGGAAACAGAAAGTTTTTCACTATGGGTGCTGGTTTTACAGCTCAAGCTTTTTCTGTTGATTTATCATACTTAATTAATACATCGGATGTAAACAATCCATTAGAAAACACATTACGTTTTTCTTTAGCGTTTGACATCGGTGAAATTTATGAAGACTATTAATATTGTTTTTTAGTATATTAGTAAAAAATTAAAAGCAGTCTTTTGAGACTGCTTTTTTTGACTCTTAATTTTTATGAAAGAAATAGATTTTTCTTTAAAAGCAAAAATGTTTGATTCTGTTTCAGAACTTTCTCAAGATGAACAGAATTTAATGGATAAAGCTATAGAAGCAAGAAATAACGCTTATGCTCCTTACTCTAAATTTCAAGTTGGAGCTTCAATACTTTTAGATAATGGTGTAATTGTTACAGGGAATAATCAGGAGAATGCTGCTTATCCATCAGGAATGTGTGCAGAGCGTGTTGCTATCTGGAGTGCTGGAGCACAATATCCAAATATGATTGTTAAAAAAATTGCTATTACAGCTGCTTCTTCTGAAATTGAAGTTAAAAATCCAGTTGGTCCTTGTGGAGCATGTCGTCAAGCTTTATATGAATATGAATTCAATCAAAAAGAACCTATAGAAATTATTTTCATGGGAGAAACGGGCAAAATTATTAAAGTAACATCTTTAGCTTCTCTCCTACCTTTTTCTTTTGACAGCTCTTATTTATAGAATTTAAATAATTCAAAAAATTAAGGTTTTAAATTAAAATAATGCATTTATCAAAAGGAACCCGGTTTCATATTCGTATTTTTAACCTCTAAATTTTAAGAATATTGAAATTAACACGTATTGAAATTTCAATATTCGTAAAAATAAAAGATCCGATTGATAATTAATAGGTTATACACACTAAATCCTTTTTATTTGTTGTTATAGTAGGCCCTAACATTTATTTAGATGACAGCAGAAATAATTGGTACTGGAAGTTACATTCCAAACATTAAGAAGGAAAATAAACAATTTAGTGGTAATAGATTTTTAAATGCCGATGGTTCATCATTTGGATCTAATAATACGGTTATTATTGAAAAATTTAAAACAATTACTGGAATTGAAGAAAGACGATATGCAGAAGATCATTTTAACGCTTCAGATTTAGGTTATCTTGCCGCTGAGAAGGCTATTGAAAATGCCGGTATCAATTCAGAAGACATAGACTATATCATCTTTGCTCATAATTTCGGAGATGTTAAAAACAATGCTATACAGAGTGATATCTTACCTAGTTTAGCTACACGTGTTAAGCATTTACTTAAAATTGACAATCCAAATTGCGTTGCTTATGACATTTTATTTGGTTGTCCTGGTTGGATAGAAGGTGTTATTCAAGCGAAAGCATTCATTAAAGCAGAAATAGCAAAAACTGTTTTGGTTATTGGTTCTGAAACTCTATCGAGAGTTATAGATAAACATGATAGAGATTCAATGATTTATAGTGACGGAGCAGGCGCATGTATTGTTCAGGCTTCTAACAAAACTGAAAGTGGTATTTTAAGTCATGCTTCGCAAACGTTTGCGAAGAAAGAAGCTTATCACCTTTTCTTCGGAAACTCATACGACAAAAACGAAGATCCTAACGTACGTTATATAAAAATGTATGGTAGAAAAATTTATGAATTTGCTTTAACTCATGTTCCTAACGCAATGAAAATTGCCTTAGATAAAAGTAATGTTGATATATCAGAAGTAAAAAAAGTATTCATTCATCAAGCCAATGAGAAGATGGATGAAGCTATAATAAAACGTTTTTACAGACTTTATAAAAAACCTGTACCTGAGTTTATTATGCCTATGAGTATTCATAAATTAGGAAACAGTTCAGTCGCTACAGTACCTACTTTATTGGATTTGGTTTTAAATAATAAAATCGAAAATCATACAGTAGAAAAAGGGGATGTAATTATCCTAGCGTCAGTTGGAGCAGGTATGAATATTAACGCAATTGTTTATCGTTATTAAAATCTAAAAAATAAGGGCAAAAATAAAATCAAACTATTATTTTTGCGGATGCAACAACACAACGTACTTATTTTAGATTTCGGTTCGCAGTACACGCAATTAATTGCGCGCCGTGTAAGAGAGTTAAATATTTATTGTGAAATTCATCCTTACAATAAAATTCCAGAAAACTTAGACAATTTTAAAGCAGTGATTTTATCCGGTAGTCCATACTCAGTAAGATCAGAAGAAGCACCGCATCCAGATTTATCAGGAATTAGAGGAAAGAAACCTCTTCTTGCTGTATGTTACGGAGCACAATATTTAGCGCACTTTTCAGGAGGTTTAGTAGCACCATCTAATACTAGAGAATATGGTAGAGCTAATTTATCTTTTGTTAAAGATGGAGAAAACTTCTTTAAAAATATATCTACAGGAAGTCAAGTTTGGATGAGTCATTCAGATACGATTAAAAACTTACCTGAAAATGGAGTTTTATTAGCAAGTACTCATGACGTAGAAAATGCCGCATATAAAATTGAAGGCGAAACTACTTATGCTATTCAATTCCACCCAGAAGTATATCATTCAACTGATGGTACACAATTATTGAAAAACTTCTTAGTTGATATCGCCGAATTAGAGCAAAACTGGACTCCAAACTCATTTGTGGAATCTACTGTGAATGGTCTAAAGGAGAAATTAGGTGATGATCGTGTAATTTTAGGTCTTTCAGGAGGTGTAGATTCAACAGTTGCTGGTGTACTTTTACACAAAGCAATTGGACAAAACTTACATTGTATTTTCGTTAATAATGGATTATTAAGAAAAAATGAGTACGAAAGTGTACTTAAGCAATACGAAGGAATGGGATTAAACGTTAAAGGTGTAGACGCATCTGAACGTTTTTTATCAGCTTTAGAAGGAATAAGTGATCCTGAAACGAAAAGAAAAACCATAGGACGCATCTTTATTGAAGTGTTTGATGATGAAGCAGCGAAAGTTGAAAACGCGAAATGGCTAGCTCAAGGAACAATATACCCTGATGTAATTGAATCAGTTTCTGTAAATGGAGGACCTTCTGCTACAATTAAGAGTCATCATAATGTAGGTGGATTACCTGACTTTATGAAACTAAAAGTAGTTGAACCATTACGTATGATTTTTAAAGATGAAGTAAGACGTGTTGGAGCCTCTATGGGAATTGATAAGGAGTTATTAGGAAGACATCCGTTTCCTGGACCGGGATTAGCAATTCGAATTTTAGGAGATATCACTTCAGAAAAAGTTCGTATTTTGCAGGAAGTAGATGCTATTTTTATAGACGGATTAAAGGAAAGCGGTTTATACAATAGTGTTTGGCAAGCAGGAGCTATTTTATTACCTGTCAACTCAGTAGGAGTTATGGGGGATGAAAGAACTTATGAAAAAGTAGTAGCATTAAGAGCTGTTGAAAGTACTGATGGAATGACCGCTGATTGGGTAAATTTACCTTATGAGTTTTTACAAAAAACATCAAATAAAATTATAAATAACGTTAAAGGTGTAAATAGAGTAGTTTATGACATTAGCTCTAAACCACCTGCAACAATTGAGTGGGAATAAATTCATAAACATTTCGTTTTTGGTTTAATAAAAGTTATATGAGTAAAATAAAATTTTGGGCTATCACATGTGTTTTAGCAATTCTAGTTTCTTGTAGTCAACAGAAAAGATACATCTCTTATAAAGTTAAAGAGGGAGAATCTATGAGAGATATTGCAGAACGAATTAATGTTAAAACTGAAGATTTAGAAAGACTAAATCCAGATGTTGGAGACAATCCTGCAGCTAATAGCACAATCGTAATTCCTAATCCAGAATTTAAAAAGACTATACCTTTAATTCAGGAAACTGATGAAGATAAAGGTGAAGTTACAGAAACTGATAATACACAAGATGAACCAACTACAGAGGAGGATAAAGTGAAAACAGCACCTGATTCTACTCAAATCGTAAGAACAGTGTATGAGTACAAAACTCATATTGTACAACCTGGTGAAACGGTTTATCGATTAACTAAAACTTATAATATATCCAAAAGTGAGTTAATAAAACTGAATCCTGAATTTCCAAAAATTAAGGACAATCTTTTAAGTGTTGGACAAGAACTAAAGGTAAAAGTTGCCGAGAAAAAGGTAATTTATATATCCAGAGAAGAAGACCTTAAAAACCATGTTACTCATACGGTTAAACCAAAAGAAACTATTTATAGTTTAACTCGTTTTTATAATATCACAAAAGAGGAACTAATGAATTTAAATCCTGAGTTCCCAGAGTTAAAAGATAATAGTTTATCTATTGGTCAAATATTAAGAATTCGACCTTTAGAAGAAGAGTTAACAACAGATAGTAGTTCAATTTATATTGATACAATTGCTGTAACAGATCCTATAAAAGTTGCTTTCTTACTTCCATTTAAAGCTCGTGAGTATGATACTATAGCTTCGGAAGATATTTTTGATGTAAGAAAATCTAGTAGCAGTGCGAGAGTTGCAAATATGGTTACTGATTTTTATTTAGGAGCTGAAATGGCTTTAGACTCAATCAAAGCTAATGGTATTAACGTTGATGTTTCGGTTTTCGATACTGGAAACAGAGGTAAATTAGTTGAGAAAATTCTAAAAGACGATAAGCTTGATGATAAGGATGTAATAATAGGTCCATTTTATTCAAATCAAGTTGAAAAAGTCGCAGAAGACGTAAATAGTCCTGTTGTTTTCCCTCACTTTTCAAAAAGTCAGGATGATTTTTCTTCTTCTAGAATAATAAAATCAGCTCCAGATAAAGAAACTCATAGTAATTTCTTAATTCAGTATTTGAATGAAATATACAATGGTGAAACAATTTTTATTGTTAGTGACGGAAAGGAGCAATCGAATGAGCAGTTAGAATATCTGGAAAAGGAGTTTAAGAAAAACGACTCTATTAAAAATATTTTTACTTTAAAACCAGAAAAAGGGTATATAAAGAAAGAACGATTCACAGATAACATGAAACCTAACGTTCATAACTGGGTAATATTAACATCTGACGTAAAGTCTCATATTGCTGATGCTATCAATAGTATGGTTGTCCTTCCCGAAGATGTAAGTGCGCAAGTATTTACCATAGATAAAACGGCAGCTTTTGATGGAATTAACAACAATACCTTAGCTAGAATAGGTTTTACTTTTGTTACAGATAATTTTTCAGATGAAAATGACAGCAACCTCCAAAGTTTCGTCCGAAAATATCGTAAGAGAAATAAGGATGTGCCTACCGAATATGCAATTAGAGGTTTTGATTTAACCTATGATGTATTGATTAGATTGGCTTCTGGTGAAGACTTAACTGATACTTATAAAGAAGGAGTATCAATGCGATTAGAAAACAAATTTGATTTTAGTAAAAAGTTATTTGGATCAACTAGTAATAATGGATTATTTATTGTTCGTTACAATAATGACCTAACTCTTGAGAGATTAAAATAGCACTACAATTAAACAACAAATAAATAAAAAGCCGATATAGTAATTATATCGGCTTTTTATTTATTTCTCATACATTTCCTTGTAATATTTTAAATAATCTCCACTGGTAACGTTTTTAACCCAGTCTTGATTATTTAGGTACCATTTTACAGTTTTCTCTATTCCTTCTTCAAACTGTAATGAAGGCTCCCATCCCAATTCATCTTTTAATTTTGTAGAGTCTATAGCATACCTGTAATCATGCCCTGCTCTGTCCTTCACAAAAGTTATTAATTTATCCGAAGTTCCTTGAGGATTACCTAAAAGTTTATCCACGGTTTTAATTAGAACTTTAACAAGGTCAATATTCTTCCATTCATTAAAACCACCAATATTATACGTATCTCCTAATTTCCCTTCATGAAAAATTAAATCTATGGCTCTAGCATGATCTTCTACAAACAACCAATCTCTTACATTCTTACCCTCACCATAAACCGGTAACTCTTTATTTGTACAAATATTATTTATAAAAAGAGGTATTAATTTTTCTGGAAATTGGAATGAACCATAATTGTTCGAACAATTCGAAATTACAATTGGTAATTTATATGTATCATGAAAAGATCTCACAAAATGATCAGAAGAAGCCTTAGATGCAGAATATGGAGAATGTGGATCATAAGCAGTTTTCTCAGTAAAAAAACCATCATCTCCTAAACTCCCATAAACCTCATCTGTAGAAACATGATAAAACAACTTACCTTTTAAATCATCATTCCAGTTTGTTTTTGCTGCTTGTAATAAACTTAAGGTTCCCATTACATTAGTTCTTGCGAATGATAAAGGATCTTTAATTGATCTATCAACATGAGATTCAGCAGCTAAATGTATAACACTATCAATTTTATATTGTTTAAAAATTGAATCAACAGTGTCAAAATCACAAATATCTGCCTTAACAAAAGTATAATTTTCTGATGTTTCGATATCTTTAAGGTTCTCCAAATTGCCTGCATACGTTAAAGCATCTAGATTAATAATATTTTTATCCGGATATTTATTTACAAATAATCGAACAACATGTGATCCAATAAAACCAGCACCTCCTGTAATTAATATGTTATTCATCTACTTAGTTTTGACAGTTATTTATACATTCTCTTAATGAATCTTTCCAAAATGGAATATTCAAATTAAAATCTTCCTTAATTCTTGAAGTATCCATTACTGAATAAAATGGTCTTTTAGCCAGAGTTTTATAATCATCGGATTTTATTGGTAATACCTCACAATCCAGATTTGCTATAGTCATGATTTCTTTCGCAAACTCAAACCAAGATGTAACTCCAGAGTTTGAATAATGATAAACTCTTTGTTTATCCGAAAAATCGTTCTCTACTAACTGTAAACAAACATTTGCTAAATCTCTAGCATATGTTGGAGAACCTATTTGATCTGATACCACTTTTAATTCTGATTTTTCTTTCCCTAATCTCATCATAGTTTTAACAAAATTACTTCCAAAACTAGAGTACAACCATGATGTTCTTATAATTATTCCAGGCACATTAGATGCCAAAAAAAACTTCTCTCCTATCCTTTTAGAGATTCCATAAGCGTTTATTGGATCAGTAGTATCTGTTTCCTTTAATGGCACATTAGCATTTCCATCAAAAACATAATCCGTAGAAATATGAATCATTTTTCCTTTATTCCCTAAGGCTAACACTAAATTCTCTACTCCTTGAGCATTGACTAAGTTTGCTCTTTCTAACTCCTCCTCCGCTTTATCAACAGCAGTATATGCTGCACAGTTAATGACGAAATCAATTTTATTATCTTTAATATAACTGTTTACCTTTTCCTGAATTGTTATATCTAATTGATTAGAGTTTTCGAAGAAGAAAGTATGCCTACTCTCTTTTGATTGATGTTGAATTTCTGTTCCTAATTGACCAGATGAACCTGTAACTAATATATTCATTTTAGTAAGTAAATTGGCTATCTAGATTTTCAAATACCTGAAGTACTTTATCTTTTTCAGAAAGTAAAACTTCTTCAGGATTAATTTGCCAATCAATGTTTAAACTAGCATCATTCCATAATATACCAGAGTCATGCTCTGGAGAATACCAATTATCAACTTTGTAAGAGAAAATCGCTTCTTCAGAAATTACTACAAATCCATGCGCAAAACCTCTAGGAACAAAAAGCTGCCTTTTATTATCTTCTGACAATTCAACTATTTCATATTCTCCATATGTTGGTGACCCTTTTCTGATATCAACAGCTACGTCTAATACTTTTCCTTTTATACACCTAACTAATTTTGCTTGAGCAAATGGCGGTTTTTGAAAATGTAATCCACGTAGCACTCCTCGGGACGATTTTGACTCGTTATCTTGAACAAAGTTTACTTCGTAAATATTCTTTTTGAACTCTTTATAATTAAATGATTCAAAAAAATAACCTCTATGATCTCCAAATACTTTTGGTTCTATAATAGTTAAATCAGGGATTTTAGTTTTAATAAAATTCATTGTTATTCTTGGACTAGGCTCAATAAATATTGTCCGTAATTATTCTTTTTAAGTGGTTCAGCTAATTTTCTAACCTGTTCTTTTGAAATATATCCCATATAGAGAGCTATTTCTTCCAAGCAGGCTACTTTAAGACCTTGTCTTTTCTCTATTGTTTCTATAAACTGGCCAGCTTCCATTAACGATTCATGAGTACCTGTATCCAACCAAGCGTAACCTCTGCCCATTAATTCTACTTTTAACTGGTCATTCTCTAAATAATATTGATTTACTGAAGTGATTTCAAGTTCGCCTCTCTCTGATGGTTTTACTTCTTTGGCTACTTTAATTACAGAATTCGGATAATAATACAAACCAACAACGGCATAATTAGATTTAGGGTTTTCTGGTTTTTCTATTATTGAAACAACATTTTCATTACTATCAAACTCAACTACACCATATCGTTCTGGATCTTTTACATAATATCCAAAAATAGTAGCTTTTCCTTCTTGTTGAACATTATGAATAGCTTTTTGAAATAACTCTGGTAAGCCATGGCCATAAAAAATATTATCACCAAGTAACATGCAAACATCATCATTTCCAATAAATTCTTCCCCGATAATAAATGCTTGTGCCAAGCCATCTGGCGAAGGTTGTTCAGCGTAACTTAACTGTATTCCCAAATCTTCACCTGTTCCCAATAATTTTTTGAAATTTGGCAAATCATAAGGAGTAGAAATTATTAAAATCTCCCTGATTCCAGATAACATTAGAACAGATAAAGGATAATAAATCATCGGTTTATCATATACCGGAAGTAATTGTTTTGATATGCCCTTTGTTATTGGATATAATCTAGTTCCTGATCCTCCAGCTAATATTATTCCTTTCATCTTAATAAATCTATAAAAGTCTAAATTAAAAAAAGTTAAGCTAGATACTCTATAATTTTAAACTATTCTTTAATTCTGTCTCCAGATCCTTTACCTCCAACCGTCGCTAAAATGTAGTGAAAGTATTTTTCTAAAGTAAGATTATCAAGCATTTCTGCATCTACTTTTGCCAATTTTTCTGGGGTTGACATGTCAATTTCATTGATTTGAGCTAGTCCTGTTATTCCAGGTAAATAGTTATATACGTTTCTTTTATCCCTCTCTTCAATTAACTCCTTTTGGTTAAACAAATTTGGTCTTGGCCCAACCAAACTCATGTCTCCCTTTAAAACATTAATCAACTGAGGGAGTTCATCGAGTTTTGATTTTCTCAAGAATGCTCCTAATTTTGTAACAGAACTACTACTTGCTAGATGTGTTGCGACAGATTTTGTATTCACCCCCATAGTTCTAAACTTCAATAAGGTGAATGGTTTTTGATTCTTCCCTACTCTTTCTTGTTTAAATATTGGCGATCCAGTGTCAAAAACTCCTAAAATGTAAACGATTAAGCCTATAGGCCATAAAACTAATATTCCAAACAACGAGAATATGAAATCAAAAAAACGTATCATTAATATAATCCTATTTAGTAAAACTTTTAATTGTCAAATGTATTCCTTCTTCTGCAGACAATGGTAGATTTTTCTTTAAAACTTCTTTAATTTTTTTATTAGAAACAACATAATTACCCGTTAATTTATGAATCTTCTCACTATTGATAGGAAAAGGTAAGACATCACCAACTTTTCCTAAAGTAGCTAACAAAAGCTTTGGTATATTTAAAATTTTAACCTCTTTATTTATCGCTTTTCCGATATTTAGAACTAAATCTTTTGTTGACAGCGGATAATCATCTGCAACATTATAAACTCCTGAAGGAACACTTTTATTTTCTAGTAATTCTTTGATTACAAAACACAAATTACTTACCGACAAAAAGGAACGTGAATTTTCGTATTTACCAAAAGGATATGGAATTCCTTTCGCTACAAAATTATAAAGTAGGTTTAAATTACCTTTATTATTTGGACCATGAATCATACATGGCCTTAAAATGTACACTCTTTTTTTACTAGGGATGTCTTTGTTTAGTATATAATTTTCAGCCGCTAATTTAGATTTTCCGTAAGCTGTAATTGGTTTAGGTGGTTGACTCTCTGTAAGCATAGTTTCAATTTCATCTGCAACAGCTTTAACAGAACTCATAAAAATAAAAACTTCACAATCGCTCTTTAAAAATTCATTATACACCCTTTTTGTTAGCTCAAAATTAATTTCAAAATATTCATTCTCTTGAGTAGTATTTTTCAAATCGTGAGCCTTACCCGCTAAATGTATAAAAGCTTTATTTGCGTTAAAAATTTCCTTATTCAAGACATCATAAGAAATTAATTTATCTGATATTCTCCTTGAAACTCCCTGAATTGTATAGTCTTTGTTTAAATAATTTAACAAGTTGGACCCAACAAATCCTGTTACACCACTAATTAAAACATTATTATTCATTTCCAAAGCTTATTATTGACTCACTCATTCTCCTATTAATCTCTAATCTACTGTAACTTTTCTTAAATTCTATCCTCTCCTCATTTTTATATACGAAATTCTTCAGACTATTATAGAGTTGATCTGCATTAGTTGGTTCAAATAAAATTAAGTTAGACATGTTTTCTTTTAAAAACTCTTTAGCATATCCATCTACACCAGCAATTATCGGTTTATTAAAAGTACCATATTCAAATAGTTTAGACGGTAATACTCGTTCAAATGCCTTATGTTTATTAAGATGTAAAAATAAATAGTCCGCTTTTTGGTAGTAGTTTATTAGCTCATTTCTACTAACGGGAGGAATCAATTCAACATTTTCTATATTATTAACTTTTAACTTCTTCTCTAATTTTTCTCTAGCACCACCATCACCAATGATTTGAAACTTGTGTGTTCCTAACAATCTCTTAGCTACATTAGGTATAATGAGATCTAACCCTTGGCCTTCTCCTATATTTCCACCGTATATTATTGTCTTAACCTCACTTTTCTTCTCCTCTCTTTTTTTATTTGGTAGAGATAAAAACAATTCATCAATACCATTGGTAAAAAAAGAATATTCAGCTTTTTTATAGTTTTCAAAATAACTCTTAAATCCTTTTGACACTAAGTTTATATGTCCAGCTCTACCAAAAGTATAATTTTCAATAGGTTTTAAAACAAAATTTAAGCCCATATTGATAATCTTATTCTTGTATAAATCTGTAATGGTTTCTCTAAAGATATCTCTAATGTCCAAATAAAGTTTCGCTTTTTTCTTTGTGGCAATTTTCGCTCCTAAATATGCCGTAAATAAACGAGATGAAGAAGCATAAACTAAATCATAACTTTTATCCTTTGTAAGACTTAAAGCTTTGAAATAAAACTCTTTATAAGATTTAATCTGACCAACAATTCCGCTTCCATGTTCAGGAATTGTAATTCTATTAACCACTACTCCTGCTTTAATTTCTTCTATGCCTTTGGCTTCTGCCTTAAAAGAATCATATCTATTTGGCTGAGTAGTAATTACATCAACTGTATCATCACTGTTCAAATGGTTTAAAAGTTCCTTAAGTAAGGAAGTGTTTCTGAAAGATCCTGCAGACAAATCTGGTTCAAAATAGAATGTTAAGAATAATATTTTCATAATTATATTTTGGTAATATGGGTCTCCAACTCACCGTTAAAAAACACCACTATTTTTTTCCCTTTTCTTGTTTTATTAAATCCTATACTAAAATCATAATCTTGAAAAACTACTTTATCAAATCTCCCATTAAAACTTAAAATCAAGTTATTCAGTTGTATCTCTGATTCAGTTCTTTCAATAATTTTCACATCCGGATGAAAATGTAAAACCATCTTTTTATCTAATAAAGATTTGCCTTCTAAAGAATCTTTTATTGTGAAGGTATTTTCGTTTAATTGAAATTGTCTTGAATGAATGATTCCTTCATTTTTATAACCATCATGTTTTGCGAAAATCTTATTTTCCTCTTCAATTACACCAAATACTTTCGCTCTTTTTGCTACTCTAAACCCTCCCCAAACTTGAGTTTGTTCTAAATTACCCAATTGCACAGTATTATGATAGTAAGTTCCTCGCTCTCTCTGTCTTCTCTCATTTTTTTCATAAGTAGAAACACCAGGATCAACAATTATTGGAATCTCTTGAGAATATAATTCAAAACTAAATGTGTCTGAATGAGCATGTCCTGGTTGGTAAGACGGTTGTATATTCCCAACATCCATAACAACTTCAAATTTCTCTGACTCAAATTTTCTGTAACCAGAATCAATCAACTTAATCTTACTCCATTTTAATCTTAAAGATTCAGCATAATCGAATAACTCATTTGAACTAGGAGCTATTCCAATAGAACTATCATTTAATAATGGGATATTACCGTTTTTATATGTGATGTTCGCTAACCATGATAACATATTGGAAGCTTTATCTTCTAAAAAAACTAATAAATTTTTATTATTAATTTTATCATTACGCCTAACTAATTGAATACAATCCAAAAGTCGTCCTAATAAAATCTGGTGATACATTGGAGAGAGTTCATAATGCGCTCCATCTTTAAGAATTTGTTCTTCTAATTCTGACTTTAAAATTTTTTGAGCTGTATTTAACAATCTTTCATCATTAAAATAATATCCTCCAAAAAGTAAAGAAAATCCATTTTCAAGTAAATGATTTCCCAAAAGATGATATTCTAAATTATCTAATAAAATTTGATAATGGTGATAAAGTGTTTCATCAATGATTTTATCTTTTATAGAATTCTTTGACAAAAATTTAACCCAATTAATTCCTCTTAATGAAATAACATAAGGTTCTTTACCATCTAATAATTCCGAATCTTGATTAATATAATCTTTAATTAACTCTAAACAAGAATCAACGGAAATATCCTTTTGATTTAAAAAGTCGAAATAATTTAAATTATAGGTCCATAATTTTCCGAATTCAGAATAATTCCAACTTATATTTTTCTTGAAACTCATTGGAATATTTAAAAACTTAAAATTATTAGTTCCTAAATAAGATTTATTATTAAAAATTTCGTCACTCCAAATTAAATCTATGGTTCGATCTATTTCTTTATTAGAATAAGATTTTTTAAAAAATCGATTACGTAATAAATAGTAAAGCCTGTAATAAACTTGAACAGGCTTTAAGTATTTAATTGTATGATATAACGTAATTATTTTACTTCTACCCATCTTCCTTCTTTCAAAGATTCAATAGCAGCAAAGGATGCTTTAGTTGTATTTACAATTTCTCCAAATGGTATGATTGATTCACCACCTGATTTTTGACTACGAATTAATTCATTAAATTGGTTATAATGACCTTTGTCTTGTTTAGAAGAGCACTTCGAGAATTTCTTAAATCCAAATCCTCTTAATTTTCTCCAATTATCCATAACTAAAGTTCTTTCCTGAGAATATACCTCAACCCTCTCCTTTGAGTAAGCTTTTGAACCATTAGCAAAATAATTAATAACTGCATTTGTACCATTTTCATACTTTAAAAGTATGCTCGCATTATCTGTATTTTCTTCTGGGTTAACTCCCATAGAATTCATGCAAACAGATTTTACTTTACTGCCAGCCAAATAAGTACATAGATCAATGTAGTGACAAGCCTCTCCAATTATTCTTCCTCCTCCTATTTCCATATCATGCACCCAAACATCTGAAGGAATAAATCCAGCATTCATTGTTGCTACAATATTCATTGGAGTGTTATCATTACCTAAAACTTTCTTCATTTGCTTTGCCAAAGGAGCAAATCGTCTATTGAATCCAACAGAAATTGAAACATTTCTAGAATTATATTCTTCTATAATCTCATCTAGTTCATCTCTATTTAAAGCTAATGGCTTTTCAACGAAAACACTTTTATCTGCTCTCAATGTTTCGAGTACCATTGACGCATGCATATTGTGTTTGGTTGTAATAAAAACTAAATCTGCCTCATTATCGCTGAGTATTTCTTTGTAATTAGTTGTTGAATTAGCAATACCATATTGTTTTGCCATTGTTGTAGATGACAAGCCTCCAGAACTAGCGATAAATTTTATATCCGCTTCTAATTTTTTAAGATTTGGTAAAATAGTAGCACTTGTAAAATTACCAGCTCCAACAATACCAATAACTCCTTTATTTCCACCAAACTCTTTTTCGTTTAACGTAACGGTGTTTTTAGGTTCTTCTGTAGAATTGTATTCTAAAATTGAGGCAATTGATTTTGATGAAGACATATCTCCATATATAGTTTCAAAATCCTTAAGAGGAACTTTCTCTGTTATTAACGGGTTAACATCTAATGAACCAACAGAAATAGCGTTTAGTACAGCTTCAAAGTTTCTCTTTTCTGTCCATCGAACATAACCTATTGGGTAATCGTTACCTTTTTGTTCATATTCTTCGTCATATCTTCCAGGGCCATAAGAACACGAAACTTGAAAAGATATCTCTTTATTATAAAAATCTGCTCTACTTATATCTAATCCTATTACACCTACAAGAACAACTCTACCAAGTTTTCGACACATTTGCGCCGATTGAGAGATAATTTCATTGCTCTTACTTGAAGCTGTAATAATAACTCCATCTGCTCCTACTCCATTAGTAAAAGTCTGAACAAATTTCACTTGATCTGTTCCTTCCGATGGATTTATTGCAGTTATTCCTTTTGACTTTGCTATTTTAATTTTTTCAGGATCAAAATCAAAGCCAATAACATTACACCCATTGGCTTTTAAAAGTTCTGCAGTTACTAAACCAATAAGTCCCAATCCTACAACTACAATTGTTTCTCCAAATGTAGGGTTTAGCAATCTAATTCCCTGTAAACCTATCGCACCAATTACTGTAAAAGCTGCTTCTTCATCTGATACATTATCTGGGATTTTTGCTACTAAATTTTTAGGCACTAATACATACTCGGCATGATTACCATTAGACGCAACTCGATCTCCAATTTTAAATTCTGAAACTCCTTTTCCTACTGCTACAACTTCTCCTACATTACAATATCCAAGAGGTAATGGTTGACCTAATTTATTAAAAACCGCATCTATTGTTGGTTTTAAACCATCGGTTTTTACCTTATCTAAGACCATTTTCACCTTATCAGGTTGTTGTTTCGCTTTTTGAATAAAATTGGCTTTACCAAATTCTACTAGCATTTTTTCAGTTCCAAGAGAAACTAATGATTTAGATGTTTTTATAAGTACGTGTCCTTTTTTTACCAAAGGAACAGGAACTTCCTCTAATATTGTATCACCTTTTTTAAGGTCTTGTATAATTTGTTTCATTATTTCTTTATTACTTAATCCAATTTTTTGAATTATTAGTACAGAGGCTTTCTTTCTTCTCTGTTTGGATAGTTTATTAGCACAGCTCTGTATTTTCCTTTAAATACAAAAAGACTTCCAGCTGCTGCGCCAATAACTTTAAATTTTGAAATTAGTTTCTTAACATCATCTAAACTGCCAGCCCCACCTAAAATGGTTAGAGGCATTTTACATAAATCACGAATTGTTTCTGCTAAATCCATATCATAACCTTTCATAACACCATCGTTATCAATAGAATTAATCACGATCTCTCCAACTCCAATATTATCCAACTCTTTAATAAGGTCCTTTAATTTCCATTTCGACTTTTTAGTTCCATTAATTGTATATATGTCATAGCCTCCAAAAAGTTTTCTTTTTTTAACATCTATTACAACTACAACACTTTGTGCCCCTACTACTTCGCCAATTTTAACACATAAATCAAGATTATCTAATGCTGCCGAAGAAAGTGCAACTTTTTCTGCACCTAAACTAATGATTTTTCTAGCTTGCTCAACAGTTGTTACGCCTCCTCCATAGCAAAAAGGCATTCGGCATTCCACAGCTAAATTTTTAATCATTTCGAAGTTTGGAGCTCTCTTCTCTTTAGATGCATCAATATCAAGAACCATTAATTCATCTACTTCTTTTTCATTAAAAATCTTTACAGCATTAATAGGATCACCAACATATTTAGCGTCTTTAAAATTTACTGTTTTCACCAATCCTTTATTATGAACTAACAAACATGGTATTATCCTAGATCTAAGCATACTCTAATTCTGCGAAATTTTTTAATAATTGTACTCCATTTCCATGACTCTTTTCTGGATGAAATTGCATTCCAAAAATATGATTATTATATATTGAAGAAGCGAACTCTATTCCATAATTACACTTGGATAAAATATGTTCTTCATTCTCGCATTCGAAATAATAACTATGTACAAAATAGAATCCAAAATCTTCATCTATGTTATTAAATATTGGATGGTTATTACTATTTTTTATAGTATTCCACCCCATATGAGGTAAATGAGGTTTATTCGGAATAGTTCTTTCATCAAATTTTTTAACATTACCTGGAATCCATCCCAATCCTTTTAGCTCTCCTTCATCACTTCCATTACCGAGTATTTGCATTCCAACACATATACCAAATACTGGAGTTTTTTTCTCAAGAACTAAATAATTAAGTTTTTCTTGAAGACCTGAATTAATCAGTTGCTGCATCGTTTCATCAAATGCACCTACACCTGGTAAAATTAGCTTTGATGCCTCTTCTAATTCATCTGGTTTACTAATAATTTTATGCGGAATATTTAGGTTTTTGAATATTGTAGCAATCGCGTAAATATTTCCAGATCCATAATCAACAATACCGATCATCTTTTACCTCCTTTTTCTAGTCCTAATGCTCTCATTACTTTAGCTCCTATATTATATATATTTTCTTGTGACTTATAATCTTTATATGTTTTGTTTGGAGCATCCATATATGACTGCAATTCTTCTACTGTTATTCCTAGCTTTGTTGCAATATATTCGAAATCTTGCGCAATGGTTTCTGGATCATATGCTGGTTTAGACAAAGCTTCTATAGCTTCTTCACGCGTCATTTGATTGGTTAGTATTAAACTTGAATATTGAACTTTCCTAGTGTCATATCCGAATTTTTTAGGTAACCAATAAGCCTCATAAAATCTTGTAAATCTAGATTCAAAATGTTTCTGAGGGTATTTTTGATATCCAAATTCATCAACTAATAGCTGCATTGCTTCATCTTTATTGTAAGGAACAAAGTCTAGGGGTCTAATTAATTTAATTCCTCTAACATATGGTAGATATATTTTATGCCATAAAATATTCGAAACAGGATAATCTTTCAATTTACCTGTACCGAATTTCTTATAAATATCCTTTAACTGTATAGAATCTGATTGATAGTACATCCACTCTAATGGATTTCTAACACATTCGGTAGAATAGTTTCCTCCAGTTAAGATGTATTTGATTTTATGCTTAGAAGCAAATTTATACATTGTTGCAAAGAATGCGTGGTCTTGTGGCACATCTACATGAGGTACTCCAGACTTAAAAAAAGCTAACTGTAAGTCTTTAATTTCTTCCCAATTAATTACTTCAGTATATAAATCTAATCCTAAACCATCTACTAATCTTTCTATATTATTAACAGCAATTTGAGAATTCCATCCTGCATCTACGTGAAATACTAAGGGTCTTAAACCATACTTTTTAACCATTACATATAATAAGTACGAACTATCAATTCCACCACTCATTCCCATTAAACAGTCAAAATCTTTACCTTCACCTTCCTTCTTTATTTTTGATATAATCCCTTCCAACTCCTTATGACCTCTTTCATCTGTATGCCATTTAGGTAAAATATCAGTGTAAAAAGTATTACAGTGGTCACAAACTCCATTTTCATCAAAAACTATTTTTGAATCTGTTGTGTCCATAACACAATTTGTACACATTTGATAATCTCTTTCCATCTTTTATATTTCTATTGCGTTTTTTGCTATTTCTGAATAAGCGAAATTACTTGGCCCTTTTTCTAAAGATTCCTTCTTTAAACCATCAAGCAACTCATTATTAGTCATTAACTCTTCTAATACAGATTTAATTTCATCTACATCACCTGTTTCTAAGAATATACAATTTCCACCTACATCGACATGTTCAATCCCCTTCCATCTCTTAAAAACACAAGGTAAACCAATTCCTACGGTTTGCTCCCACAAAACAGAATGAGTTCCGGGATAAACAGCCAAATCTCCTGCTAGTAATGTATTATAAATCTCAACAGAATTTAACCACCCGACAAATATAACATTCTTTAATTTTTCATAAGGTTTTATCAACTCTTTTGTTTCTTGATTGGGAACCCCAAAAACGACGAGAAAAAAATCTTCTCTATTTATCTCTTTAAAAGCTTCCAATAACCAATGAATTTTCTTTCTTTCGTCAATTTTACCTCCTGTTATAATTATTTGGCTATTTGTTGGAATATCATATTTTTTTCTAAATCTATTTTTGATACTTTCTTTATCATCTAAGTTGTATGCGGTATCGTCTGCTCCCAATCTTAAAAGTTCTATTTTACTTTTAGGAACACCATAAACCTCATTTAAAAACTCACATCTAATAGGCAATGTCCCGTAAAACTTACTAAGATGTGGTTCTATCTGTTGAATCATCCATTTATATAGAATTTTATGAAGTATATTTTTTGATACCCAACCTCTTCCACTGTTGATAAAATCAGTATGACAATCTGCGAATATTTTTACATCCGGATTTTTCTTTACGTAACTTTTAATTTCAAGTACACTAAGAAATTGTGCGTCATGTAGAAAAACAATATCGGGATTAAATTGTTGTAATATTTTTGATAGACCTTTATACTTTCTTAATTTTCTTCCAATGATACCTGGTAACCAACTTACATATGGTAATCTCGTTACTTCAATACCATTTTCATTTATATATGAAGATGGTTCTATGTATCCTAAATTCTTATTATCTACATATGTTTCTGTTGATGCAACAATTTTCACATCATGACCTTGAATTTTATGCAGCTTTGGTAAAATATTTTCTTGATAAGAATAATTATCAATATAAAAAGCTGCAAGACAGCAGTGCATTATTTTCATTTCTCGAGTGATTTTAAAAATAGAGTTGGATTCTTTATATGCTTTGCGGCTTCTTCTAATTTTTTATCGTCAAAATTCCACCATTCTACTTTTAATAACTTTTCTGAGATTTCTTCATCAAAACGATTTCTAATTTTTTTTGCAGGTATTCCGGCAACAATTGTATAAGGATCTACATCTTTTGTAACGACACTTCCCATTCCTATAACTGCTCCATGACCTATATTTACTCCTTGTTTTACTAAAACATTATTACCAATCCATACATCATTCCCTACAGTTATTTTTTGTGGTTCCTCTCTTTCAAATTCAGAAAATTTCTTACGGACACTATCTCTACCTTTATAAAATACTGGTGACATTCCAACCCAATCCACTGGATGCATACCTCCTCCCATGATGACATTATTGGCAATTGAAACAAAAGAACCAATATCACAGTTCACTATTTCACAATCATAACCACAGAATGAATGTTTATCCATACTTACGTTATAGATATTAGAACCAGATTCGATTTTAGAGGTTTTATGTATTGTAGAGTTTCTGATTGAACTACCTCTTAATTTTTTGATGATTTTTGACCACAAATATTGAATCATATGATTAGTTTTTATTGAAAGAATGTTAGATTATATGGATTACACATATTTGAACTCTTGTAAATTGAATATAGAAATAGAACAAAATATAAAACAACAACTCCGTTTAAAATTAGTTTATATCTTAAATTTCTTATTAGAAAATAATAAATCAATGCTAAAACCAAGGCTCTATTTATTAAAAAGAAATGATTGAATCTTCCTATCAATTGAAAATCGTAGAATACATTAAATGTTACTGCCCCTATGAAAAATAAAACAAAATATATTTTCACTTTTGGGAGCATCTCTATCACCTTATCACTAAATAGGATAATTAAAAGATTAATTCCAATCTTAAAATAAAAACCTAATCCCAACGCAGTATTCTGAGACTCCAATCTTCCTGAATCTATATATCTTACATACCTGTTTACAATACTAATTGAATCTCCTAAAAATAAAATAAACTTTCTTAAGAAACTTGAGAAAACTTCTACGTTCGCCAGTAAAACAGTAAATAAATATATAATTATCCACCATTTTTTATTGTATAACTTGTTAAAAGGCAAATAATATATTGGTATAAGAACTAATAAGCTTTTGTGAAAAAGTGAGCCTAAAAAAACATAAAGTATAAACTTTACCAAGTTCCTTTTAATAATGTATCTGATACTTATTAGCCAAAAACTTATAGCAGCAAATTGACGAACTCCATTCATAGACCAGAAAAAATATTCATCTGCAAACAAAAAGAATATAAACATTGGTAAAATTCTGGCATGAACACTTTTAAATATAAAAAACCAGCTTATATAAGCTACGATTGAAAACAAAACTTCATAACCAAAATTAAATTCGGAAATAAAATATGTTAAAATATAATAGCCATATTCATAATATTGACTACTAAATCCTTTATAAAGACTAAGTTTAAAATCATTAAAATCACTTACGTACCCTTCCCAATCCACACCAACAAAATATCGGTATCCAACGATAAAAGAAATAAATATCAATACAGATAAGTACTTAAAATCAATTTTTGTTTCTTCTAAAAAT
Organism: Tenacibaculum sp. 190524A05c; assembly: GCF_964036595.1. Taxonomy (NCBI): domain Bacteria; kingdom Pseudomonadati; phylum Bacteroidota; class Flavobacteriia; order Flavobacteriales; family Flavobacteriaceae; genus Tenacibaculum; species Tenacibaculum platacis. The sequence continues at coordinate 1,651,621 of NZ_OZ038523.1, forward strand.
GTTATTTCGTCACTGATAGGTTTTCTTCTTCTAGCAAAACTTTTTGTACTAATAATCAAAGTGAATAGTAGTATCAAATAAACTGCATATGTAAAAAAATCAAACATTATAAAGCGCTATTATATAAATTCATATAGGTCTTACCTATTTCTGTCCAACTAAAATTATCTACTATTTCTTTAGAGTTTCTGATTATCTCCATATACTTATCATTTGGAAATTCTCTAATTAGCAATAGAAGCTCTTCTTCGAAGCTTGTTTCATTAGTTAAAATAGCCGATTCGTAATGCTCAAATACTCCGTCAATTCCAGTTCCAAAATGACCAACACATAAACATGAAGACGCTACAGCTTCTAAAAAAGCCAGTCCTAATGTCTCCGGGTTACTCGGCATAACAAATACATCACTACTCTCTAAATAGGATTCTATATACTCTCTATCCTTAAACCCATGAAAAACGACTTCTCTTTTCAGATTAAAATCGTCTACTAATGCAACTAAATTATCAAATTCGGGTCCGTCACCAATAACATCAAAAGTAAATCTTAATCCTTCCTGTTTCGCCTTAAGTAAAGTTTTAATAACCCAATCGATATTTTTCAATGATAATAATCTACAAACCGTAACCAACTTAATTGGTGTTGGCTTTTTTGTTTCTGATTTTTTAAAAAAATTATCATTAACAGGATGTGGTAGAAATTTGACATCCAAATCAGATTTAAATCTTTTATAGTTTGTTGGACTATGTGTTATTATTTTACTGGCATTCTTAAATATATTCTTTAAAAACCAAAGTTTATGAATATTATCAGGAAATACACCTCTTAGATTTATAATATAAGGCTTTCCTGTTTTTTTACTAATAATGCTAGCTACTAT